>JAESTI010000309.1 GCA_016763665.1 Bacteroidia bacterium
ATAATATTGATATGGAGATAAGCCACCTGAAGCACTGGCCAAAAGATCTAATGTTGCTGTACAAGAAGTTAGAAATGTGTCGGCCCCAGCATTTGCTATAGGTAGATCATAAACCAAAACAGAAATAGTGGTATCATCTTTACACCCTTCAATTGATTCAACTACTAATTTTACATCATATACACCTGCTGTTGTATAAGTATTAACAGGATCGCTTAACGCTGAATTGTTTCCATCTTTAAAATCCCAGTCCCATATAATGGCATCAAGAGAATTATCCATAAATGATGTTTCGCTTCCCTGGCAAACTGTGTCTGCATCAAAATTAGCCCAAGGTTTTTCAAATATTTCAACCCATTGATTAATGGAATCCATACAACCTTTGCTATCATAAGTAAACAAGGTAACATAATACACACCCGTATCTCCATAAAAATAAATGGGATTCTCAGCACTTGAGCTATCTCCATTATTAAAATCCCATAACCATGAGATAGCTGCAGGTGCAGTTGCATTAAATTGTATTGAATCACCAAGACAATTATTTCCCCAACCAAAATCTGCTTTCATTGGGGAACATCTCACATCAATATCCATACAAATCGTATCGTTGGAATAATCCAATTCATACATGTATAAACTGTTAGGAACTGAAGTCCAAACACAGAATGTGAATATCCCTTCCACCGAATCTGTAATTAGTTCATTGGTAAAAGTATAGCCAATTTCATCCCCTGGAGCCAAACAGCCAGCCCAAAACTCTGTTATAACAGTACCACTGTCTAATTGAAAATTTATATTCAATGCTACTAAAGTATCATTTGAAGCAGGAAAGTTTCTAATCGTTATGGTAACCTCAAAAGAAGAATCAATATAGATCTCATTGTCAGGTAAGATTATATTTTTCATTCCCGCGTCTACAATTTGCTGACCTGCTAAATCAATCTGAATATCATCTATGTAGAACCCATCATCGGCTGAACCAATGGAATCGTTTCCTGCATGCTGCCACCTCAACAAAGAAGTTGCTGTTAAACCAAAACCCATTGTATCCGCAATAGAATCTAAATTCAGTGTAACAGTATAGCAACTGGAATCAGGTATGGAATCAAATTCATAGTCATATATTTTCACAAAAGAACCACCATTATCTACACTTATATACAGTGCATCTTCAGGATCCTTTTCATCACTAACATGTCCATAAGTAAATGTCAATGACTTGTTAACGCAACTAGATAGATCAACAAGCAAATCAAGTTTGTCTATAGTACTTGCCGATTTGTTAGCATCCATCACTACCATGTTGCCACCTTCGCAGGAAGGAAAAACATCAGTACTCACAATCTCAATTCGACCGTTACCACTTGCACCAAGATTGCCACACATGGATACCACAAAAACAGAGTCTTCAAAGTCTTCATAGAAAGGGAAATTGGCTACTTGTAATTTCGACAATGTTGTAGTAGCATTTATTGTATCATTGATTGGAAATACATCAGCTGTGCCTCCGGGATTGCTGGTCCACATTTTCAATTGATTAAATCCTTCAACAAATTGAGGTTGAGATGTTGAGTCAAAAACATGAGTATACAAACTGTCAGATTGTAGTACAGTTCCAAATTTAACGGTATCCGAAACAATGGTATCATTATTAAGCTGATAATTAAATACTATTTCTCCTAAGTTACCGGTTCCAAAATTCCTGGCAGTTATCCCGAAAGGTGTTGATAGAGTGACAACACAACCGCTTGGCAAATCAGTCACGAAAACAGCCCCAGCATCTTTAGAAGGGTTGTCATAAATAAAAACATCGTCTATGATCCACCAGAAAGCTTCTTTACCTATCCATCTGAATTTGATCTGTGACGTAGGGCTAGTTCCTAAACCTTGTAAATTAATTGAAATTTTATCCGGATTTGACGAAGAAGTTTGGGTCACTTCATAAATTTTAACCCAGGCATCACCACTACTGCTTCGATAATATACTTGACCAACGCCTCCAAAACCTCCTTCAAAATATTCATAAAAATAAAGCTTAGACTTGTTCTTGCCTTGTAGATCAATAGCTGGGCTAACCAAATCTATAGTATCCGCAATAGTGTCAGCAACAAATGCGTCATCAAAAATGGCAAATTGGCCCTCAGAATTAGTCTTGCCAATTTCTCTATTCATTGGATTATCGAAATGCCAATTGTCTATTGTTGTATCACCACTTACGACTTCAATGGTCCATCCTGCTGGTGGTGTAGTACCACTTGCTCCTTCAAAGTCTTCTGAAAAGTGAATTGTTTGAGCATTAAGAGTAACTACCCCCAATACAAAATAAAAAAACAAATAAATATTTTTATGGCCCGTCATGATATTTGGTTATTTAATAACAAAAAGTTTCCTGGAGATTATTTCATGATCCGATTGGAACACTAAAATGTGAGTGCCGTTATTCAGATTGGGCAAATTTATTAATTTCTTGTAGAATCCTTCATTGCTTCCCATAATTGTTTTTTCGTAGCTTTTCTTTCCCAGTATATTATACAATTCAATTTTAATTTCGGAATTAGAATTTATTTGATACTCAATATAAAGCTGATCTTTTACAGGATTGGGATAAATTTTTATACCTGGTTTATTTATAACAAGTTTTCCAATTCCTAATGCTGTTATATTCAAGTTGATACAAGATGTATCATTGGTGGTATTTAAATCTTCCAAACCGTTAGGGTTAGAAGTCCAAACACATAATTTTTGTTGCCCTAAAGTTGTTGTGGTCAATACATTATTTAAAGTTATTTCTGTAGTATCTCCTACATTTAAGCAACCACCCCAAAATTCAGAAAATACTTTCCCTGTTCCCAGTTGGAAATTGATCTGAGAGCTGGCAAGTGTATCCGGACCTAAGTTGGACATTCTAACTATTACTTCAGACTCCGGCCCTTGAAAAGTAGTATCAGGCGTAGTTATTTCAACAATTCCTGCATCAACCGGATCAAGATTTGCAAGATCCAGTTTAATATTATCGATATAAAAACCATCGTTACCAGACTCAATGGTATTATTTCCGGCATGGCTCCATCTCAGAATTGATGTTTCTGTGAGCTCAAGCCCTTTAGTGGAAGCTAAAGAATCGATGTCAAAAGAAACTGTGATACAGGTATCGATAGTGTTTGCCATATCAAAACTGTAAACTTTGGTAAAGGTGCCCCCGTTACCAACGCTGATGTATAAGCCATCTTCATTATCACTTTCATCGAGAAAATTGCCATAGGTAAATGAAAGTATTTGCTTGGCACAGCTTGATAGGTCTACCAGTAAATCCAAAGCATCAATGGTATTGGCATTGGATTTAGCATCCATTACCAACAATTTAGAATTTCCGCAGCCA
>JAESTI010000310.1 GCA_016763665.1 Bacteroidia bacterium
CGATTGATAAAATTACTAACTTTGCATTCTATTAATTAAGAATTATTCACAAACCACAAATTATGGATGATCAATTTAAGGATTTGTCGCAACAAGAAATTGACTTAATGATCAATACTCCAGTGTTGATTACTATACTAATAGCCGGTGCGGACAATGATATTGACCCAGATGAACAAAAATGGGCCAAGAAATTGACAACTTATCGTCAATTTACAGAAAAACCTATCCTACAAGAATATTACAAAGTGGTTAGTGAAAATTTTGAATCAAATCTTGAAAAATTTGTAGTATATATAAATTCTTTTCCTCAAGATGCGAAAGAGCGAAATCCACACATTGCTCAGGAACTTGAAAAACTCAATGATATATTAGCAAAACTGGATGAAGAGTTTTCGTCAAGTTTTTATGAAAGCATCAAAAGTTTTGCAAAACATATTGCGGAAGCTTCCGGAGGTGTACTAGGCTTCGGATCAATAAGCCCTGAAGAAAAAGCATGGGTTGATCTTTCCATGATCAAAAACCCTGTTGTAGTAAGCAATTAATCATCAACGTATCAAAAAAACAATTTAGATACGAGTCCACATTTATAATCAATCAACCTAAATCCAAAAATTAAGAAAATGGAAGAGTTTGGAGTCAAATCCCAAAATGCAAATCTTGAAAGTATCGGACTTGGTAATGTAGCAGCAGCTCATTGGAACCTATCACCCGAAAAGCTTACTGAAGAAACAGTTAAAAGAGATCAAGGTACAGTATCTTCTACAGGAGCTCTTGCCGTTGATACCGGTGAATTTACCGGCCGTTCACCTAAGGATCGTTTTGTAGTAGAAGATGATATTACAAGAGATTCTGTTTGGTGGGGCAAGGTTAATATTAAATTTTCTGAAGAAAATTTTGATGCACTATACAACAAAGTCACCAACTACCTTGAAGGCAAAGATATTTTCGTTCGCGAATCATATGTTTGTGCAGATCAAGACTACCGGTTAAACGTAAGATCCATAACTGAATATCCTTGGTCTAGCATGTTTGCATACAATATGTTTTTACGACCTGAAAAAGAGGAGCTGGATACTTTCACTCCAGATTGGACTATCATTTGTGCTCCCGGATTTAAAGCAAATCCTGAAACAGACGGAACAAGACAACATAACTTCGCCATACTAAACTTCACCAAGAAAGTACTTCTTATAGGCGGCACAGGTTATACAGGTGAAATGAAAAAAGGTATTTTTTCTGTCTTGAACTTTGTATTACCTCACGACAAAAATGTACTATCAATGCATTGTTCTGCAAATATTGGAGACAACGATGATTCAGCTGTCTTTTTTGGTTTATCAGGAACAGGAAAAACCACATTAAGCTCCGATCCTGATAGACATCTAATCGGAGATGATGAACATGGCTGGGCAGACAATTCTATATTTAACTTTGAAGGCGGATGCTATGCTAAGTGTATCGATCTTTCCAGGGATAAGGAACCTCAAATTTATGATGCTATTAAAGCAGGTGCTATTTTGGAAAATATCAATTATAAAGATGGTACAACCGAAGTAGATTATCATGATGGAACAAAAACAGAAAATACCAGAGTAAGCTATCCTATTTACCATATTGACAATACCGCGAAGCCATCCGTTGGCGGAACTCCTAAAAATATCTTCTTTTTGACTTGTGATGCTTTTGGGGTTTTACCTCCAATTTCTAAACTTACTGCAGGCCAGGCGATGTATCACTTTATTTCAGGATACACTGCAAAGGTTGCAGGAACTGAAGAAGGTGTTACCGAACCACAAACTACTTTTAGTGCATGTTTTGGTGCTCCCTTTTTGCCTTTGCACCCAACCAAGTATGCAGAAATGCTCGGTGAAAAATTGAAAAACAACGAAGTAAATGTTTGGCTCGTTAACACTGGTTGGTCGGGTGGAACTTATGGAATAGGTCATAGAATGAGTTTAAAGCATACAAGAGCACTGATTACTGCAGCTCTAAATGGCGACCTTGATAATGTGGAATATCAAAGACACGTAGTATTTGGATTAAGTATGCCAAACAGTTGTCCAAACGTACCTTCTGACATACTACACCCGAGAGCCACATGGGAAAATAAGGAAGCCTACGATAGCAAAGCACAAGAATTGGCAGATGAATTCAATAAGAATTTTGAACAGTTTGAAGATTTTGCAAACGAAGAGATCAGGGCAGCAGCTCCAGGAATTACGGTGAAAGTTGAAAGTGTTTAAGAACAAATCATAGAAGTTGAAAGAGGCGCAATTTATTGTGCCTCTTTTTTTTGTTGATTTTTTATAGCTTTAACCATGCAAATTTTTTATTGCGAAAATATTACCTCAAATAATGCTATTCTTAGCGAAATAGAATCAGAACATTGTATAAAAGTGCTACGTCATCAAATTGGCGATGAATTAAACTTAATGTATGGAAAGGGCAGTTTTTATAAAGGTCATCTGACCAAGGCCGACAAAAAAGAGTGTATTATAGAAATTACAGAAACAAATACAATAAAAGACAACAACCCCCATATTCATATCGCAATTGCCCCGACTAAAAACATCAGCAGGCTTGAGTGGTTTCTGGAAAAAGCTACAGAAATTGGTGTAAGGGAAATTACTCCAATTATTTGTCAACGATCTGAAAGAGATAAACTCAAAACTGAAAGATCAGAAAAGATCATTATTTCAGCTTTGAAACAATCGAAAAACCCATTCAAACCTATTTTGAATGAATTGATAAAGTTTAAAGATTTCATTAATATTGAAAATAACAACTCAAAATTTATTGCCTATTGCGATGATGAAAATCAACATTTAGTAAATCAATACAAGAAAGGCACGGGTATAACCGTTTTAATTGGGCCTGAAGGAGATTTTACTGTTGATGAAGTTCAAATAGCTAAACAAAATGGCTTCTCTTCTATTAGTTTAGGAGAAAACAGATTAAGGACCGAAACAGCAGGATTAATTGCCATTCAGACGATCAAAACGTTAAACGAATGAAGTTCCAGATTGTATTATTCCTTTTATTACCATTCTCTATCTCTTTAAGTGCTCAATTATCAAACACAACATTAGCCAATGGATCTAATATTAACACCATTTCAACAGCAGTTCCATTTTTGACAATTAATCCCAACGCACAATCAAGAGGAATTGGTGAAATAGGTGTAGTATCTTCTAATTACTACTATGAATCAGGCTTAACACAAAATCCGGCACTACTAGTAAAAAATGAACCCGTTACAGGAGTAAAAATTTCATATATACCTTGGTTAGCAGCAATATTTAATGGTATACACATTTTTGACTTTGGAATTTATCACAGTTTTGACAGTACTATCACTTTTGCTTATTCTTACAATCGATTTGATCTAGGTAATATCGCTTCAGCAACATCTGTAAACAGCCGTTTGGGATTTAATGCTTATGACAACTATCATGACTTAAGAGTTGCCTATGGTATTTCAAATCACCTTTCATTAGGAGTAGGCTCAAAATACATAAAGGGAAAATTAGATTCGGCTGGATCGTATAACTCCTTTGCTTTAGATTTTGGGCTTGATCATAACAGAACATTAACAATATCAAAAAATATCAACTTAAGATATGATATAGGTGTTTGCATAAATGATTTAGGGCCTAAAATAAGCTTTAGAAATCCCGTTTTTTCTACTGGAGTTTTTATTCCAACCACTTTAAAAGTTGGGACAATGTGGACCTTAAGAGTTAAATATCCAAACAATATCAAATATGAAATAGATTTTGCTTACCAAGTGGAAAAATTACTTGTTCCTACACCTCCAATTTATGATTCCTTAGGCAATATGGTGTCAGGAAGGGATCCAAATAGATCAGTTTTGAATGCCTTATATAGCTCATTTTATGATGCTCCTAATGGATTTCGAGAAGAAGTACATGAGATTATTCATATGTTTGGTATAGAAAATAGAATAATTGTTCCTCGCTCAATAATACTAAGTGCCAGAACAGGGATTTTTCTTGAGCATTATACTAAAGGAAACAGAAAATATCTTACTTTAGGTACTGGAATTAATCTCTTCGGTTTATATGCGGATATTGCATACTTAGTTCCGTTTGAAGCAAGACACCCGTTAGAAAACACATGGAATATTAATATTGGTTACAGAACATTTCTGACAAGAAATAATTATTTGAAAAATGAGAATTAAGTTTCTGAAATATTTCCTTATCTGTTTTATTGTAGTTTGCTCTGCATTCACCAGTGATAATACCTCATTCAAAATAGCCCAACTTAAATACAGTGGTGGTGGTGATTGGTATGCCAATTCTACATCCATTCCGAACTTAGCAAAGTTTTGCAATGAAAATCTTGGAATGAATATTTTCCCTGAAAGAGCAATTGTAGAAGTCGGAAGTCCTGAACTTTACAATTACCCATTCATCCACATGACAGGTCATGGAAATGTTATTTTTTCAGATTATGAGGCCAGCAATTTAAGAGAGTATTTAA
>JAESTI010000444.1 GCA_016763665.1 Bacteroidia bacterium
AAAGGTAACCGGTGCAGTAGTTAACGGTCCAATTCCTTTACCTACTGAAAAGAAGATTTATACGGTATTGAGGTCTCCTCACGTGAATAAGAAGTCAAGGGAGCAATTTCAACTTTGTTCATATAAAAGGTTGCTTGATATATATAGCTCAAATACAAAAACAATTGATTCTTTGATGAAATTAGAACTGCCAAGTGGCGTTGATGTGGAGATCAAAGTTTAATTGGGAGATAATTTAGGCAAATAAATAAATACAAGAAGATGTTAGGAATCATAGGCAAAAAGGTAGGAATGACCAGCATATTTGATGAACAAGGAAGAAATATTCCTTGTACAGTAATTGAAGCTGGCCCATGTGTAGTTACTCAGGTAAAAACAACGGATACAGATGGGTACAATGCAATACAAATTGCTTATGGCGATAAGAAAGAGAAAAATGAGTCAAATGCGATGAAAGGGCATTTGAAAAAAGCAGGCACAACTGCTAAGAGAAAAACGGTTGAAGTTAGAGACTTTGAGATAGAAAAACAGTTAGGAGATACAGTTACAGTTGATATTTTTCAAGAGGGTGAATTTGTAGATGTTGTAGGTAACTCAAAGGGAAAGGGATTTCAAGGAGTTGTTAAGAGGTACAATTTTAAAGGTGTTGGTATGGCAACTCACGGACAGCATAACAGACTTCGTGCACCAGGTTCGATCGGTGGATCTTCCACTCCATCAAGAGTTTTTAAAGGAATGAGAATGGGTGGTAGAATGGGCAATGAAAGAGTAAAAGCACAAAATTTAAAAGTATTAAAAGTAAATCCTGAAGAGAATCTATTAGTGGTGAGCGGCGCTGTACCAGGATATAAAGGATCTTATGTTATTATCGAAAAATAATTTAACGATGGAGTTACCAGTTTTAAATATTCAAGGTCAGGATACTGGCAGAAAAGCAAAGCTTTCTGACAGCGTTTTCTGTATTGAACCCAATGACCATGTCGTATATCTCGCTGTCAGACAATTTATGGCTAATGGCCGTCAAGGTACAGCAAAAACAAGAGAAAGATCTGAGATTAGAGGGTCTAATAGGAAACTAAGAAAGCAAAAGGGATCAGGTATGGCCCGTGTAGGTTCATTTAAATCCCCAATACTTAGAGGTGGTGGTAGAGCATTTGGTCCAAGACCGAGAGACTATAACTTTAAATTGAACAAGAAAGTAAAAGCTTTAGCTAGAAAGAGTGCTTTGGCATACAAAGTTAAAGATCAGAAATTATTGATTTTGGAAGATTTTCAATTTGAAACTCCAAAAACAAAGCAGTTTGTAGAGCTAATTAGCAACTTAAATCTAACTGATAATAAGATCTTACTTGTGTTACCGGAAAAGAATGACAACATCAGGTTATCACAAAGAAATTTACAAAAGAGTAAAGTAGTTACTACAAGTGATTTCAATACATATGATATCATGAGTGCTAATTATTTAGTGTTGTCTGAAAGTTCTGTTTCAAAAATTGAAGATGTTTTTGATTCTGAAAAAGCGGATACTCCAAAAACTGATAAGAAAGAGGATAAAAAAGAAGCAAAAACAACTGACAATAAAAAGTCTATTAAGCAAGACAAAGAGAAAGTAAAGACAGTTCGAAAGAAAAAAGCTAAAGCTGAAGAAGTAGGAGCGTAATTTAGAAATTAAACAAAAAGATAAGATCATGGTTGATGTTTTAAAAAGGCCAATTGTTACTGAGAAAATGACAGATAGTTCTGAAAAGATCAATCAGTACGGGTTTATTGTAGATAAAAGGGCCAATAAAATTGAAATCAGGAAAGCTGTTGAATCAATGTATAATGTTTCAGTTGAAAATGTGAATACAGCAAATTTTTTAGGTAAAAGAAGATCAAGACATTCAAAAGCAGGTATGATCACTGGAAGAAAGCCAAGTTTTAAAAAGGCTTATGTTACATTGAAAGATGGTGATGCCATTGATTTTTATAGCAACGTTTAAGATTATTGTAAGAAAATTAATTAATCGAGATAATGGGAGTTAAACGATTAAAACCAGTTACACCGGGACAAAGATTTAAGTCAATTAATTCTTTTGATAGTATCACTGCTTCAAGTCCTGAAAAGTCCTTGGTAAAAGGAAAGTCAAAGTCTGGTGGAAGGAACAAGGACGGTAAAATGACCATGAGATATATTGGTGGAGGTCACAAAAGAAAATACCGTATTGTAGATTTTAAAAGAGATAAGACAGGAGTTCCTGCTAAAGTACATAGCATTGAGTACGATCCAAACAGAACAGCGAGAATTGCATTGTTGTACTATGTTGATGGAGAGAAAAGATATATAATTGCTCCGGAAGGAATAAAAGTTGACCAAGAAGTAGTTTCTGGTCCGGGTTCCGCTCCTGAAATTGGTAACGCATTACCATTAAAAGAAATTCCTTTAGGAACTGTTGTTCATAATGTGGAATTACACCCAGGTAAAGGTGGTGCAATGGCACGAAGTGCAGGTTCATTTATGCAGTTATTGGCAAGAGAAGGTAAATATGCAACTTTGAAGTTGCCTTCTGGTGAGATGAGAATGGTGTTAGTTACATGTATAGCAACAATTGGATCTGTATCAAATGCTGACAATAGTCTTGAGAAAAGAGGTAAGGCAGGTACAAGTAGATGGAAAGGCAGAAGGCCAAGAACCAGAGGCGTTGCAATGAACCCTGTAGATCACCCAATGGGTGGTGGTGAAGGTAAAGCTTCAGGAGGACAACCAAGAAGTAGAACAGGATTATACTCGAAAGGGTTAAAAACTAGAAAGAAGAAAAAAACATCTAATAGATTAATTTTAGTAAAAGCTAAATAAGATGGCTAGATCATTAAAAAAAGGACCTTTTATAGATTATAAGTTGGACAGAAAAGTGTCTGTAATGAATGAGTCCAAGAAAAAGAAAGTGATAAAAACATGGTCCAGAAGATCAATGATCTCTCCTGATTTTGTAGGACATACATTTGCGGTTCATAATGGTAATAAATTTATTCCTGTATATGTTACTGAGAATATGGTAGGTCATAAATTAGGAGAATTTGCTCCAACAAGAACTTTTAGAGGTCGTACAGGAGCTAGAAAATAAACCACAGTAATACTGAATTATATGGAAGCTGTAGCACGATTAAATAATTGCCCGACATCACCTAGGAAAATGAGATTGGTGATTGATATGATTAGGGGTGAGAA
>JAESTI010000311.1 GCA_016763665.1 Bacteroidia bacterium
GACCATTGCATCTATAGCCCCATCAGATGCTCCACTACAACTTTCATTAGTAGTTGCTAAAGAAACACTTAATGTTTGACCATAACTATTGAGACTTATTACCACCATTGATCCTATTACCATTAAATTTAGTATCATTTTTTTCATAAGTGAAATAATTTTAGTTAAACTTTTTAATTACTATTTAAATACAAAGATAATTTCAGTAACTCTTCTGCTCAACTACAATTATTTACATTTGTCTGTTTTTAATTCTTTAAAAGATAAGTCATAATCATCATATTATCTATTACCATATATAAAATTGATATTTTATATGGGATTATACAGTATATTTGTCGGAAAAATAACGCTCTAATTACTTAATAAATAGAGGAAATCGCATTATGAATGACACAAAACTCATAAGTCTATTACAATCATTTAATAGTAGTGAGATCAAATGGTGTAGAATATTTCTTGATTCACCTTATTTTAATAAAAACAAAAAGAATATTGAGCTATTTGAATACCTGGTAACTACTATTTCTAAGAAAAGAAATAATCTTCCGGTTAGAGAAGAGATATTTAAACACTTATTTCCTGAAGCGAAATACAATGACCTAAAACTACGCCACTTAATGTCTGATCTATTGAAATTATTAGAAAGCTTTTTGGTATTTGATTCATTGAAAGAAGATATCAACAAACAAAATCTAGTTCTTTTAAGAATTTTAAGAGAAAGGCAATTAAATAAACATTATCAATACTCAATGAGGAACACTAAAAAGGTACTTGATCATACACCCCAAGATGATATGTTTTATTATAACAAATATCTATTACAGTTTGATCAAAATCAATATTATGCTCAGCAGCAACTGCGATCTAACTTAGTTAATTTAAGTACGGTTAATAATAACCTGGAAATATTTTATCAAATAAATAAACTGAAAGTTACTAACCAATTTCTCAATTATCAGAATGTTATAGAGGTCAAGTCAGATTCGAAATTAAATGACGATTTAGATAGCCTTAAGTCGGAAAAATATGAAGACATTCCGATCGTGCAGATTCATTATCTCATTTTTCTTTCTTTAATGGAGAGTGAAAATGAAGAACACTTTTATAAAATAATAGATCTATTAGATGTTCATGCACATAAATTCAATATAGACGAGGCGAGAGAAATGTATACTATTGCCCAAAATTATTGCATCAAAAAAATTAACAAGGGTGAAACAAAATTTTTAAAGGAAAGCTTATCTCTATATAAAACTGTTTTAGATAAGGGATTTATATTAGAAAAAGATTATTTATCCCCTTGGCACTATAAAAATATTGTAGTGATAGGCCTAAGGTTAAATGAATTTGATTGGGTTGAGATGTTTATTAATAAATATAAAGAGAAAATTTCCCCATCATACCGTGAAAATGCCTATACCTATAATATCGCAAAATTTCATTTTTATAAAAAAGAATATAAGATAGTGTTAGGTCTTCTACAAAAAGTTGAATTTGAGGATATATTCTATAATTTGGATTCCAAGACGATGCTATTAAAAATTTATTTTGAGTTAGGTGAGATCAATGCCTTACATTACTTAATAGAAAGTTTTGAATTATTTATTAGGCGAAATAAACTCATCGGAAAATACCATAAGACTACCTATCTTAATTTAATAGGGTTTATCAAAAAGTTAACTAATATTCCTGATGGTGAAAAGGATAAATTTATTAAAATAAAAGAACAGATCTTAAAAACTAAACAGGTAGCCGATATTACATGGTTAATTGAAAAAGTGGAGAGTAAACTATGATTGAGAATGATAGAAAATTGCGTCATTGCGATCCGCCAGCTAGCGGAGAAGCAATCTCCCGCATTGTATAGAAAAGTCGGAGATCACTTCGTTCCTCGTGATGACGATAGTTAAAGTTTTTTTCAAGAAATCTATAGTTCAGAGGACAAAATCCTGAAACTTATTCCACCTCAGTCACTTTTACCATGTTTGTACGTCCTTTTTCATGGATGGGCATGCTTGCAGTATTTATAACCCTATCACCAACGCATACTACCCCCTTATTCTTGAGTATTTCCTGAACTTCTTTCATTGTATTATCAGTGCTTTGAAACTTATCGTAATAATAAGTTCTAACACCCCAAACCAAACTCAACGTATTTAGTAGGTCTTTATTGGCGGTAAATATAAATATCGGGGCTTGTGGCCGATAACTAGAAACCTTGTATGCAGTATACCCCGAAATTGTCATTCCAATTATTGCACTTGCTTCAACTTTTACTGACAGGCTACATGCATTGTAACAAATAGCATCTGAAACAAATGTATCTGAATTAGGTAAAGGTAAATGGTTCCATTTGTTGTTTCCCTGATAATCCATATAATTGGTTTCGTCCTTCTCAACACTTTCCAAGATCTTTCCAATAGTTTCAATCACTTTAACAGGATGTTTACCGATAGATGTTTCTCCACTAAGCATGAGGGCATCAGCACCTTCGCTCACGACAGTTGCAACATCAGTTACTTCAGCCCGAGTCGGGTTTGCATACTCGATCATATTCTCCATGATCTGTGTAGCCACAATAACGGGTTTTGATGAAAGGATACAAATCGTTGCAATGTGTTTTTGAATCAATGGCAATTGATCTATAGGTAATTCTACTCCTAAATCACCACGTGCTATCATTATGGCATCAGAAACAGCAATAATATCGTGCAGGTTATCTACTGCAGCGGGCTTTTCAATTTTAGCAATTACCTTGGCAGTGCAATTATTTTCTTCTAGTATTTCTCTTAATTCCTCAATATCTGAAGCTTTCCTTACAAATGACAATGCGATCCAATTAAAATTATTCTCCATAGCAAACTTAAGATCCTCGTGATCCTTTTTAGTCATGCTAGGAAGCGAAACTTTTGTATTTGGGAGGTTAACTCCCTTACGGGATGACAATATGCCTCCATAGATGATCTTTAATTTAACCTCATCATCACCAAGTGTTTCAAGTACTTCCATTTCCAACTTTCCATCATCCAATAGAATCCTTTCACCATGTTTTATATCTTTTACAAAATCTTTGTAATTGATAAATACTTTAGATGAAGTACCAACACATTCTTTTATGGTCATGATAATATCAGCACCAGTTTCCAGCTCAACACCATCCTCTACCTCTCCTACTCTTATTTTAGGGCCTTGAAGATCAGCCAAAATACTTACGTTCGATTCAAGCTCTTCATTGATCTCTTTGATATATCCTAGCAGTGTTACATATTCATCATAATCACCATGTGAAAAATTAAACCGGAAGACATTTACTCCTGTTTCCACCATCGCCTTTAACACTTCCTTCGTATTGGAAGCAGGTCCTACAGTTGCTATTATCTTGGTATGGTTAAATCTTTTCACTATTATATTAGGTATCAATCGGTAAATATAAACACTTTTGGTACTGCTTGAGGATTTATCAAAAATTTATAAATCTAATGTTCTAACCCGTTGACCAATTGAAAATACATCTAACTGATTGTCAGACTGGGATTATCGAAGTCTTCTTCGATAGGCTCAATATGCCAAAACTTATGTACAGAAGAGAATAGTTGGTCACAGGGTTAATGTCCTGAAGGACGGGAGTACCGAGAATGTTTTAACTAAAGCCTTCGGAATTCATGAAGGAGTGCTGACCTTAAAGTAATCTAGGCTCAATTGACAATTTGTGAGATTACTGATCTTTAGGAGCTCAACTGAATACAGAATATTAAGACAAATGTTCAATGTTCAATAAAATAAAATTGATATAAATCATTATTATAAGTGACTCAAAAATGAGAATTGAGAATTGAATATTGAGAATTTATTTTTATCTAAAAATAAGAAGCTACACCAAATTGAAAACCTGCCATTAATCCAGGTGGATTGCCTAAAGTATCAATCATCCATTGGTACCGGTAGTTAGCTTTAATGACAGTATTGGCTGATGGCCTGAAACTTAGTCCTCCTGCTATTGCAGTAACCTCATCCCCGATATCAGCACCATTGAATTTGAAAGTTCCTACATTGTAATCTATTTTTTCTCCTCTTAAATTTACATTGATAACAGCATTTTCAAACATCAGCATTTTTCTCTTTAATACAGGATACATAACTTCAATGAATCCTCCTCTTTGTTGAGTCCCATAAATTTCATTGATGTCCTCAGGTACATCTATCATAGCCAAAACATATTCACCATAAATAGTGGCTTTTTTAATTTTTGCAGTTAAGTCAAGCGCATATATATGAAGGTTCCTTTTTTCTTCGACTTCGTCACCTTCTATGCGGAACCTGTTGTAAACACCCCCATAATAGGAAACTCCCAGTTCGCCATACTTTCTGTTTGCCAATGCAATTTTTCCATTAAACATAGGTGTACCGTTATTGTCTTCTCCAAACATTTCTTCACTTTTACCTGCCTGTAAAAACGTTTTGCCTTCTCCATTTAAAATAATATTTTCATTTAATCCGTTTACCAGATAAGCATCATAAGAAATTACATTTTCATTCTTAAAAAATTTGCCATGTATCCCAAAACCCACCTCAGAGAGTGTTGAAGGAATTATCTGGGTTGAAGATAAGGGACGCTCAATAAATTCCCATTTGGGAGGGTCATGATTTACATTCACAAGGCCTATTGCAGCAAAGATAATACCCGCCCTGAAATTGAATGCAGGATTAAATTCAAAATCCAACATGGCCGTTTCAAGTTTAATTTCCTCTGTTCCATGTTCAAATTCAATCTCTGCTAAAAATTTTATTCTTGAGCCAATACTCGAATAAAAGAAAAGATCCAGACGTCTTAATTCCATAGAAAAGCCCTCTGTAACCCCATCTTCCATGAAATAATTGGTATTTCCTTCTATATAACCTCCAACTGTCGTGGTTGTCTTGCCAATAGTAATGGACGGACGGTCATAGATCGCATCCTGATTTGTGAGAATAGCACTATCTCGCACGACAAGAGCGCTGTCTGTTTGTGCCGATACATTGTTATTGGCAATTAAGAACATACAGATTGACAAAAAACTGGTTAAAATTATCCTTTTCATCATGATTATTTTCTAATTTAAATGAATGTAAATATTTTCATTATCCAAAGTAACGAGATAACTTATTAGATTTCTTTCAGCAGGTGATTTCAGGACTTTGCCTGTATTGGAGAATTCGCTTCCATGACAGGGACAAGTCAGAAAAGTTCCTGTTGGTTTTAATTCACATTGCTTATGGGTACAATGCATTAACAAGGCATTGTATGAGGATTCACTCAATTTATTCAAATAAACAGGGGCTGGCAATTCCTCATATCTGACTACTGCAAATGTACTGTCGCCAAATTCTCCTCTGCTCACTTTCAATTTTTTGTTATCAACTGTCGCCTGCATATATTTTACGCTTGTGCACGAATTTAGAAAAGAAGCAACACTTAAACCACAGTATATTCCAGCACTTGACATACCTGTCTCCTTTATAAATTTTCTGCGTGTTTTTAAATATGTCACTAAAGTGATTCTAAGAATTGTATCAATTGCTCCTTCTCCAGATCTGACAATGCTGTAAAGTTCTTAGCTATACTGCTTGCTTCTCCGGTAGAATGATAGCCAATAGCTTCTTCTAGTGTGGTTGCCCTACCGTCATGTAAATAATATCCAGTTCCTCCCTGGCTTTCCTGTGCCAATCCCAATCCCCAGAGGGGAGGTGTGCGCCATTCACTGCCTTGCGCATTTCCTTCAGGTATTTCAGGATACCCGTCAGTAGTAGAAGCCAAAGCTGATCCCATATCATGTAATAATAAATCAGTGTAAGGATGAAACACCTTTTCGCTCAACGCTTCAATCTCTGATTTTGCAGTTGTTAAATTTGCCTTATGACAACCGTTACAGCCAATTTGGGTGAATAATTTTTCCCCAGCTAAAACATCAGGGTCATCCTCATCCCTTCGAGTTGGCGCTTTGAGGGTTCTCATGTAAAAAACAAGGCTGTTTACCACATTTAAACTGACTTCCGGA
>JAESTI010000312.1 GCA_016763665.1 Bacteroidia bacterium
ACCGGCTAATAAGGGTTCATCTAAAAATCAGCCCTTTGTTACAATGAAGCACCAAATATCAAAAAACAAATTCCAAATAAATTCCAAATATCAATTATCAAATTGCTGTCTCGAGCACTTGGATGGACATTGAGTTTTTGAACATTGTAATTTATTTGTAATTTGATGCTTGTCATTTGTTATTTTAAAAAGATAGCTTGCTTCTGGAATTTATAGATAGACTCTAATTTATGCATGAAAAAATAATCATCTTAGACTTTGGTTCGCAGTATACTCAGCTTATAGCAAGAAGAGTTCGTGAATTAAATGTCTACTGTGAGATCCATCCATATAACAAGATTCCTGAATTAGATGATACCATTCAAGGAATAATCCTATCCGGAGGGCCGGCTTCCGTAATTGATGAAGATGCACCTCAAATTAACTTAGAATCTATTCTTGATAAATTTCCTGTTTTGGGAATTTGTTATGGTGCTCAATTATTGGTAAAGGAGATGGGAGGAGTTGTTTCTCTATCTGCGAAACGTGAGTATGGAAGGGCCAATTTGTCAACTATTGCGAATTCCACTTTACTAAAGGATGTCAATGCTAATTCGCAAGTGTGGATGTCCCATGGAGATACTGTCGAAAAATTACCTGATAACTTTGAGCTTATAGCAAGTACTGATTCAATTGAGGTTGCAGCATATAAAATTAAGGAGAAAGAAATCTATGGTTTGCAATTTCATCCTGAGGTAACACATACCCTCGATGGGTTGCAGATAATTCGCAATTTCCTTTTAGGTATTTGTAAATGTGATCAGGATTGGACTCCCGCTTCGTTTATTGAAGAATTAGTAACCAAATTAAAGGAGCAATTGGGGGATGATAAAGTGGTAATGGGAATTTCTGGAGGGGTAGATTCTACAGTAGCGGCTACGCTTATTAATAAGGCTATTGGGCAAAATTTGTATTGCATTTTTGTTGACAATGGCTTATTGAGAAAGGACGAGTTCAACAGCGTATTAAAAATGTACGAGGAGATAGGCCTGAACGTGAAAGGTGTTGATGCAGGGAATAAATTTTTATCTGAATTGGCCGATGTAACTGATCCTGAAAAGAAAAGAAAAATAATTGGCAAGGCTTTTATTGATGTATTTGATGAAGAGGCCCAATTATTGAAAGATGTAAAATGGTTAGCACAGGGCACTATATACCCAGATGTAATCGAATCTGTTTCCGTAAATGGTCCATCAGCAACAATAAAATCACATCACAATGTTGGTGGATTGCCGGAAAAGATGAATTTGGAAGTAGTGGAGCCTTTAAATTTATTGTTTAAAGATGAAGTAAGGAGAGTAGGAAAGGAACTAGGTATTGATAAAGATATTCTTGGAAGGCATCCTTTTCCTGGTCCGGGATTAGCAGTAAGAATACTTGGTAATATTACAGCAGAAAAAGTAAGTATTTTACAAGAGGTAGATCATATTTTTGTTAATGGTTTGAAAGAACATAAGCTTTATGACGATGTGTGGCAAGCAGGAGCAATGTTTTTGCCTGTTCAATCGGTGGGTGTGATGGGAGACGAAAGAACCTATGAAAACGTTGTAAGCTTACGTGCGGTTACATCAACAGATGGCATGACAGCAGACTGGTGTCATTTGCCTTACGATTTCTTAAGTGAAATATCTAATAAGATCATAAACAATGTAAAAGGCGTAAATCGTGTTGTTTATGATATAAGTTCAAAACCTCCTGCAACCATTGAATGGGAGTAATGCAATTTCCAATGTACAATTTATAATTTGCAATTAACAAATGCTCGTTTGAAGTTTAAACTCATTATATCATTTCTTTTTATTTTGTTTCTATGCGAATCTAGCCAGGCACAGGGCTTGTTTAACATCAGAAAGAAAAGAGATAAGAAAAACGTACTAAAGCCTGAAGAAATTAAAAAGGCACTTATTCCAATTGATACATCCACTAAAAAGCAGTTTCTTCTTAAAGAGGTTTATAATGTAGCAGTCTTATTGCCTTTTTATTTAGACAATATGGATGATCATTTAAAGGCTAAAAAAGAATTTCAATATGAAAAGATAGAAGTTGGAGACGAAAATGCGATGAAGATTGAAGAAGAAGAGGATTTAGTTAAGATCTACCCTAAGTCAAAAATGGCTTTGTCCTTTTATGAAGGAATATTATTAGCATTAGATACACTTCAAAAATTAGGGTTAAGCTGTAATTTAAAAGTTTACGATACGAAGAATGATACCAATGTATTGCTTAAAATAAGAAGCAGCTTGATCAATGATTCACTTGATCTAATAATTGGCCCGGTTTATAATAAGAACATGACGATTATGGCGAAGTATGCATTTAATTATAAAGTTCCGATCATATCACCGTTAAGTTCTAAACCCGTTGCATTAAGAGGTAATCCATATTTTGTAATGGCAAACCCAACGATAAATACTCAATGTAAAACGCTTGTCAATTATATGTTCAAAAATTATAAGAATAAGAAAATCCTAATAGTTAAAGAAGATAGGCGAAGAGAGAGTAGAGCAGCAAAAATTTTAGAAAATTGTTTGAACGACATTCATAGGAACTATAAATCTGACCAAAATGATGGAGATTCAAAATCGTGGCTTACGATGATACGAATATCTGATGGCGATTACTGGAGCTTAAAGAAAAACCTGCAAGATACTTCACTCAATGTTGTAGCAATTTCATCTTCCAATGAAGCGTTTGTAAGCAAGGTTCTAAAATATTTAGTTCAAAAGGCAGATTCAAATGCAGTGGTATTCGGTTTACCCAACTGGAGTAAATTTGAAACTATCGAAACAGAAACTTTCCAAAGACTTCAAACTCATATTCCAAGTACTTATTTTATTGATTTGGAGGCAGACAATACGAAATGGTTAAGAGCCAAATACCGAAGTTGGTACAAGTCTGAACCAGATAAGCATGTAATTAATGGGTTTGATATTGGATACTATTATCTCGGATTATTGCAGAAATATGGCAATAGTATCATAGATGAATTAGAAGAGGATGATCAAAAAAGCATTCATACCAGCTATGAGCATCATACCTTAGGGATTAAATATGGCTTGGAGAACAAGTACGTTAGTATCCTGAAATTTCAAAACTTTCAACTGGTAAAAGTAGGGGAATAAAAAAGGGAAAACCCAGTTTGAGTTTTCCCTGTAATTCTATAAGTTTAGAATGTGTTTTTCGTTATGCATCCGTATCTTCAGCTGGCATTTGAGCTTCAATTGAAATCTCAATATCTACATTATCTCCCATACCAAGACTAGACTCACCAATATTATAGTCTAATCGATTGATAGTTAACTCTCCTGAAAATGCTGTAAAATCACCATATTTTGAGCTACCTTTTCCTAAAAACTGAAATGGTAAATCTACCTCTTTGGTAACATCCTTTATGGTTAATAGACCATGAGCTAGATAGCCTTCGCTGGTTTTTACAATAGATGTTGCTTTGAATTTTATTGTAGGATATTTCGATGCTTCAAAGAAGTCCTCATTTTTTAAGTGTTCATCCCTGTCTGCAATTCCTGTTGCTACCGAATTCACATCAATTTCAATTTCAATCTCTGAATTAGCTATGTCTGTGGCAATGTCTATTTTGCCTTGAATATTTGCAAAATTTCCTTTAACCTTTGAAAACCCTAAGTGTGTAATCTGGAATGACACAAAAGAATGATAGCTATCTATTTGCCAGAGACCAACAGCTTTCGTAATGTCTTCCACTTCGATTACATTATTAACAGTTCGAAATTCTTCTGTAGCTGTTGTTTTAACTGCCATTTCTGTTGCTTCGTTGTTAGAACTAAGGTCTAATGCAATAGCAGGAGCCATTACAAGAGCTACAACGGACATCAATTTTAATAATATATTCAATGAAGGACCTGAAGTATCTTTAAATGGATCACCAACAGTATCACCAACAACTGCAGCTTTGTGAGCTTCGGAACCTTTTACAAGCTTTACTCCATCAACCTCACAATTTCCTTCTTCGATCATTTTCTTAGCGTTATCCCATGCACCACCGGCATTTGATTGGAATAGTGCTAAAAGCACACCACATACAGTTACACCTGCTAGCAGTCCACCAAGCATTTCAGCTCCTCCAATAAAACCTACAGCTACTGGTGCTGATACTGCCAATAACCCAGGCATTACCATTTCCTTAATTGAAGCCTTGGTAGAAATCTCAACACATTTGTCATATTCTGGTTTTCCTTCAGCAGCATCAAAAATTTTTCTGTCTTCCTCACTCCATTCACTGGTTTCCTTGCCTTCATTCCTTTTCATTGCATCTAAAGCAGCCCCCAATTCAGGAATTTCTTTAAACTGTCTTCTCACTTCCTGGATCATGGCCATTGCAGCACGACCTACAGCTTGCATCGACAGAGCAGAGAACAAGAAAGGCAGCATTGCTCCAAGGAACAAGCCAGCCATCACTGTTGGATGGGCAACGTTGATATAACTAACATTTGCAGTCTCCATGAAAGCAGCAAAAAGAGCAAGT
>JAESTI010000427.1 GCA_016763665.1 Bacteroidia bacterium
ACAAATAATGTCTTTGTTCTTCTCTTTTAGAAATTCACAAGTCGCAGCAAGATTGAGGAAGCTTCCTATTATTATTTGGCTTGCTTTTTTTGACAGATCAATTGCTTTCGTCCCATTTGTTGTAGTAATAACAAACGTTTCATTGGTGAGATCATAATTGGTTAGTTGGGCAGGCGAGTTACCAAATTCAAAACCTTCTACGGTTTTACCATTCCGTTCAGCAGCTACTCTTAATCCCTTATTTTTAAGCTCTTGCGCTTCTTCTACAGAGGCAACCGGAATTACTTTTTCTGCCCCACGGTTAAATGCAGAGCAAATAGTTGAAGTAGCTCGAAGTATGTCAGTGATGACAACAACCTTGTTTTCGATATCTTCATATAAATGAAATAGATCCGGAGAAAGGCAGACCTCTATTTTCTTCTGATGCATTATTAATGTGGTGCTTGTTGATCCCACTTCCTAAGCATAACCATTGGCAGTAAGCCTTAACTCCTTTAAAATGGCGTTGAATCTCTCACCTATTTTCTTGTTAATTTTCATCTAAACATTTTATAGATTCGATAAAATAATCTGGTTGGTCAACATCAAAATCTTCATGACTTTCATAAGTTAATCTGAGTCTTATAACTTTATTTGATTTAAGTTTTTCAATATCATCATCAATTATTGCAATAAATGTTGGGTAACTTCCACAATCTATATCCCCTGCATGATTTAATCTAATAGTGCTTTCATCTTCAAATTTTAATATTGCATAAGAATCACCAGAAACACATCCTAAAGGACTATCATATCTAAGATATAATTGATATTGCCCGTCCATTTTTGCCAAATTAGCTTTAACCCTATTCCAAGTTATAAGGCATAATGCTACTGTTGAAAGATATTTATTTGATTTACCTGTAAACTCATCTATTTCATTTGTTTTAAATTTACAAAAATCAATTTCATCTTTTTTCTTTTTCTTCTTCTGTTTTTTACTAGCATACTTCCAAGTACCATCTTCATTTAATAAGACTTTTTTACCATCTTTAGTGGTTGCCTCTTGTTGTGCGAAAACTATTGCAAACGATAACAACAATGATATAGTTAATAATTGTTTCATTTTTCAGACTTCTTTAGTTTTTTTCTAACTCTGTAATTCTCTTCAAAAGTGTGGTCTAACTGGATTTTTTCAACCCGTCATTGTAGAATGGCAAAGTCACAACCTGGGCTTTTAATTGTCTATTTCTAACATTGATAAATATCTCGGTTCCAGGATCAATCATATTGCTTGGAACATATCCTAAACCAATTGCCTTTTGTAATGAAGGTGCCTGCGTTCCTGAAGTAACTTCCCCTATTATATTTCCATCCTTATCAACTATTTCATATCCATGTCTGGCAATTCCCCTGTCAATCATTTCAAATCCGATGAGTTTTCTTGCTACTCCGTTATTTTTTTGAGCTAATAGAGATTCGCTATTTGTGAAATCCTTGGTAAACTTTGTTATCCAGCCCAATCCTGCTTCTAAAGGAGATGTAGTATCATCAATATCATTTCCATATAAACAGAATCCCATCTCTAATCTAAGTGTATCCCTGGCAGCTAAACCAATTGGCTTTATACCATGTTCTTGCCCTGCATCCATAATGGATTTCCAAATATGCCCGGCATTGGCATTGTCAAAATATATTTCAAAACCACCTGAACCAGTATATCCTGTCTCAGAGATCACTACATTTTCAACTCCTGCAAACACTCCTTTTTTAAAGGTATAATACTTCATTTCTGAAAGATCAAACTCTGTAAGACTTTGTAAAGTTTCTATTGCTTTTGGGCCTTGAATTGCCAATAAAGTTGTTCTATCTGAAATATCATGTATCTCCACATTTTTGGTATTGTATCTGGTTATCCATTCCCAATCCTTTTCTATATTAGATGCATTAACAACCATCATATATGCCTTTTCATCCAAACGGTATACCAAAAGATCATCAACAATACCACCATCTTCATTTGGGAAACATGAATATTGAACCTTGCCGTCAACCAATTTTGAAGCATCATTAGAAGTAACCCTCTGGATCAGATCCAATGCATCTTCGCCTTTCAAAATAAACTGACCCATGTGAGAAACATCGAAAATGCCAACAGCTTCTCTCACAGTTTGATGCTCATCCATTACACCAGTGTATTGCACAGGCATATTGTATCCTGCAAAAGAAACCATCTTGGCTCCAAGTTCTATATGAACATCAGTTAATGCCGTTTTCTTTAAATCTTGAACTTCCATTGCTTATTTCTCCTTTACTCTCTTCTCTTCTTTATAAGGGCAATGTTTACATCCACAATCACAACAATACCCTCTATCTTTTAAGTACTTTTCTGTAAAAACATATAATCCCTGATCATTGATATAATAATCAATATTTAAGATCAATTGCTGCAATTATTTTCCGGTATAATTTTCCGGTGTAATTGTTTTTAGCTCTTTTTTTACTTTATCCGATATTTTTAAGGTATCAATAAATGAATGCATATTTTCTTTTGTGATACCATTATTTGATCTGGTTAATCCTTTCAGGGCTTCATAGGGTTTAGGATAACTTTCTCTCCTCAAAACAGTTTGAATTGCCTCAGAAACAACGGCCCAATTACTATTTAAATCTGCTTGAATAACCTCTTTATTAACGATCAATTTTCCTATCCCTTTAGATGTGGACTTTATAGCTATTACAGTATGAGCTATAGGAACACCAATGTTTCTTAATACTGTTGAATCCGTTAAATCTCTTTGCAATCTGGAAATTGGAAGTTTTGAGGATAAATGTTCAAATAAAGCATTCGCAACACCGAAATTACCTTCCGCATTTTCAAAATCAATTGGGTTTACTTTGTGAGGCATCGCTGATGACCCTACCTCATTCTTATTTATTTTTTGTTTAAAATATTCCATTGAGATGTAAGTCCAACTATCTCTACAAAAATCAATCAGTATATTATTTATCCTTTTAAGGTTATCACAGGTTGCTGCAATATTATCATAATGTTCAATTTGAGTGGTTGGATCTGAGCGCTCTAATCCAAGTTTATCTGAAACAAACTGATTGGCAAATTTATGCCAACTGACATCTGGATATGCAACATAATGGGCATTGAAATTGCCTGTTGCTCCTCCAAATTTAGCCGAATAAGGTATTTGATTCAAAAGGTCTAATTGATTATTGATCCGTTGAATGAATACCATTATTTCTTTACCAAGTTTTGTTGGAGATGCGGGTTGTCCATGAGTTCTGGCTAACATCGAAATATCTTTCCAGCTATTTGCCAACTTTCCGAGAGTTTTTGTCAAATCATTGATCAAGGGTAAATACACATCTTCGATGCATTCACGCAAAGACAAAGGCACAGCAGTATTATTAATGTCTTGGGAAGTTAATCCAAAATGAATGAACTCTTTATATTTCTCTAGCCCAATCTTATCAAATTCTTTTTTAAGAAAATATTCAACTGCTTTAACATCATGGTTTGTTACTTTTTCTATGTCCTTTACTTTTTTTGCATCGTTGATTGTGAAATTCTTATAAATATCTCTTAGTTTTTGGTACTTAGTTGTCCCTATTATTTTTAGTTGAGGCAATTTAAGTTCACATAGTGAGATGAAATATTCTACTTCTACTCTGACCCTATACTTAATTAAAGCATACTCCGAAAAGTACTCAGACAATTCACCGACTTTAGATTGATACCTACCATCTATTGGAGATACCGCTAATAAAGGATTTGAACTCATTAATTATATCTATTCTTTGAAAAATGTAATCAGCAAATTTACGTACAAAATGTGAATTTATAGTTGTATTAAAAAAGAAAGGAGATAGCAACCTTAGTCACTATCTCCTAAAAGCCGAGATAATAAATTTTACTTGAGCAGAACTACATGACCCACATATCGGTGTGCTCTTCCTGTGTGATCTTTAGCTTTTATCAGATAAGGGTATACTCCATCCGGTGACATTGCTCCAACATTGTCTCTTCTTCCATTCCATAAGTCATTAGGATTATCTGTTCTGAAAATCATTTCACCCCATCGGTCATAAACATACAATTCAAATTCTGTCAATCCGAAAGTCTTAGCCCCCCACATATCATTAAGTCCGTTACCATCAGGCGTGAACGCGTTAGGTATATAAATTGCTGCCTCAGGTTTAATTCTTATAGTATCAACAATAGTGTCAGCACATCCAAATTCATTGATAACTAATAGAGTAACTGGGAAATAACCCGTATCAGTATATTCATGCATAGGATTAGTTAGAGTTGATATTGCTCCATCTCCAAAGTCCCAATCCCATGAAACTATTTGCACTGCACTTTTAGAGCTATCATAAAATTCAATTTCAGGATTCAAAATTGATACTTCATAAGGATCTGCTAAGAAATCTGCTACTACACCCTCATAGTTTATTATATCAATTTGTTGTTTGATAGCAACACAACCATTCTTATCTAATACAGAAACCGAATAAGTTCCAGCATAAAGGTTATTTGCTACATCACCAGTTTGGCCTGTAGACCAATAATAAGTGTAAGGTTCAATACCACCTGAAACCTGTACTTCAGCCCAGGCATCGTTGAATCCCGGACAAGTTTGTCCTTTGAGTATACGAATAATTACAAGTGCTTCAGGCTCACCAATAAAAGCTGTTACAGTTCCAATACATCCCTTAGCATCTGTTATAATAACCGTATATGTTCCAGTTGGAACCCCTTGTAGATCTTGAGTTTGTGTACCGTTGACATCATTCCATACATAAGTATAACCACCATTTCCACCAATTACTGTTATATCAACAGCTCCATCACTATCTCCACTACAAACCACACTATCAATATCAACAATGGTTGGAATTAATGTATCTGGTTGTGTAACACTTACACTTCCAACCATCAGGCAATTGTTATCATCAGTAATGGTAACTTTATAAGTTCCTATCGCTAATCCATTGGCTGTAGCATTACCTTGACCTGGATTTGTATTCCAGCTATAGCTGAATGGAGCTGTACCACCACTAACAACATTTACTGATGCTGTTCCATCACTATAGCCATAACAACTTGCAGGAGTACTGCTCATATCATAAACCATTGAATCAGGTTGGGTAATGGTTGTTCCTATTCCAACCGTACAACCATTATTATCAGTAACAACTACATTATTGGATCCAAATGCTATTCCACTTAAGTCTTCAGTTGTTTGCCCATCAGGAGTCCAGTTGTAACTATATGGCTGAGTTCCTCCAGTTGGTGTAATATCAATGCTTCCGTCACTTCCATTGTAACAACTAACATTTTGTTGAGTTAAGGATACTTGTAATAAGGCAGGCTCAAATATATCAATCAGGTCGAATGTTATACATCCATGATCATCTATAATTTGAACCGTATAATTTCCTGCAGCTAAAGAACCTACGTCTTCCGTAGTAGTTCCATTTGACCAACCATAAGTATAAGGTGCTGTTCCACCATTTACAGTCAAGTCAACTCCTCCATTTGAATCTCCGTTACATAACGTGTTAGTTCCGGTTACCGATGAAGTTAATTCATCAGGTTGAGCAATATTCAAGCTATCAGTGATTTGACAATTATTATCATCTAT
>JAESTI010000313.1 GCA_016763665.1 Bacteroidia bacterium
GTGCTCACTCCTACCGGACTCTTAGGTAAATTATTTGGGAAAAAATTCCTTGACCTAAAATTAAATGCATCTGCAAGCAGTTATTGGATTCAAAAACCTAAAAGGGAATTAGGTAAGAAATTTTACGAGAGGCAATTTTAGCTCAATTATCTCAACTCTCTAATTATACAGAACATATTTTGTAAATACGTTCCTTTAATGCTATTTTTATGCCTTTCAAAATAAAAGTTACAAGAATGAAGAAATTTTTATACTGTATTGTTATTACTCTATGCTTTGGTTTTTCAACAGAGGTGTTTGCACAATGTGTAAGTGGAATTGTAAAATCAGATATTAGCTGTAATGGTGGTGCTGATGGAGCAGCGACTGTAACTGTAGGTAATGGTACTTCCCCTTATCAATATTATTGGTCTAATGCTAAAACCAGTAAGTTCCTGACCAATTTAACAGCAGGTATTTATAAAGTTACCGTAATTGATGCCGCATTTTGTACTACTACATCGTCAATTACATTATCTGAACCTGATTCATTAGATCTTCTATTTACAACCACAGATGCAACTTGTGCTGAAAATAGTGATGGATCAGCAAGTGTATCTGTATGGGGAGGAACAACCGCATATTCTTATTCGTGGAGTACCGGTTCAACATCTAATGAGATTGTAAATTTAATTTCAGGCATTTATACTGTGACTATTACGGATGGGAACAATTGTAAAGATACTGCTTCAGTCGTAGTTGCAGCGCCCGCCAGTTTAGATATGACAATCACAGTTACCCATTTAAGTTGTAATGGTAGTGCCGATGGAGCAACACAGGTTTCTGCTTATGGAGGTACCGCAATTAGCGGAACCACTTATAAGTACAAATGGGTTCCAGGAATTACGATGACATCTACCTATTTATCCGTAAGTAGTTTACAGGCAAATACTTACATGGTAACCGTAACAGATAATAATAATTGTTTGATAACTGATAGTGTTATTATAACTGAACCTGATTCATTGGGTCTTCTATTTACATCCACAGATGCAACTTGTGCTGAAAATAGTGATGGATCAGCAAGTGTTTCTGTATGGGGAGGAACAACAGCATATTCCTATTCATGGAATACAGGATCTACATCAAATAGTATTATGAGCTTAATTTCAGGCACTTACACGGCAACAATTACAGATGGGAACAAATGTAAAGATACTTCTACAGTTGTAGTTGGAGCACCTGATTCTTTGGATCTTATGTTGGCCATTACAGATGCAACATGTGCAGGAAACAGTGATGGATCAATAAGTGTATCGGTATGGGGAGGAACTGCCCCATACAGTTATTTTTGGAATACTAGCGAAACTGCTTCTTCTATAATGACCGTTGCAGGTACCTACATTCTTACTATTACCGATGCTAATAAGTGTGTTGAAGTAGTAATCGATTCCATTTTAGAACCGGATTTATTGCGGCATACACTAACCTCTTCCAATATAAGTTGTAATGGACTTGATGATGGTACAGCCAGTACTTCAGCATGGGGAGGAACTGCTCCCTACAGCTACCTATGGTCAAATGATGATAGTTTATGGAATATAACAAACCTTGCAGCTGAAACTTACTATCTAACAATTATTGATGAAAACAGTTGCTGGGAATATGATTCAATAACCATCTCTGCTACAACATTCTCTATAGGAGCTACATCTACAGATATTAGTTGTTTTGGAGAAGCGGATGGTTCAATTACAGTTACAACATCTGATGGAACAAGTCCTTATACATTTATGTGGTCTACAGGAGATACACTTACATGGCTTGATAGCCTTGCAGGCGGGTCCTATGCTGTTACTGTAACAGATAGTTCCAATGCATGCGCGTTTGCCTGGGTAAATATAATTGAGCCAGATACCAACCTTTATTCAACTTCAGGCATTTCTGACATTGCGTGTAATGGTGATGGCGATGGGAGCATTATGGTTACAGTTATGGGAGGAACAAATCCATATACATATTTATGGTCTGATGGTTCTAATTCTCAAAATCTAAACAAAATGGATGGGGGAACATATAAACTCACAGTTACTGATGCTAATAATTGTATGTTATATTCTTCTATTAAGATAAAAGAACCTGACTCCTTAATCGCGAGTGTAGATGCTGTTGATATTAGCTGTAATGGAATAGTAGATGGTTCGGCTAAGGCAAAAATAACGGGAGGCACAAAATCCTACATGTACAGTTGGTCAACTGGTGATTCCTTAAACACTGCCAGCGGATTGGCAGAAGCTAATTACTCATTAACAGTTACTGACGCTAATGGTTGCGTGGATATTACGACATTTTCAATAGTTGAGCCAGAGGCAATGACTGCCAGTATTGCAAAAACAAACGTACTATGTAAAGGTTATGCAACAGGTGAAGTTGACCTGACAGTAAATGGAGGAACGGGTTCTTATACATACGATTGGTCAAACAATAAATCATCGCAAGATCAGAAATTCCTGAAAGCTGGAACCTATAGCGTTGAAGTTACTGATGGAAACAGTTGTACTGCAAATGCAAGCGCCACCTTAACTGAACCTTCATCAAGCATGTCCGTAACAAGCAACTCAACAACACCTGTATGGCCGGATATATATGGTGGAGATGCTAGCGTTTCTGTTACCGGGGGAACTACACCATATTCCTATCAATGGTATAACGGAGGTACCTCATCAAGTATTGATAGCATTACTTCAGGAGTTTATTCGGTAGTTATAACCGATGCTAATGGTTGCAGAACAATAGTCTATGTTGAAGTTCCTACTGGAGTGAACGCTTTGAGTTCAAATGTAAGTATAACGATATACCCTAACCCATCCAGTGGTATTTTGTTTATTGATTATGAATTAACATCAAATCAACAACAGATCGTGTTCTCCATTTTTAATCAACTGGGAGAATTAGTTTTAGAAAGAAAAATTGAGAATACGAATACAATGAGCAACAAGATAGATTTGAGACTTGATCATCTCCCATCAGGGTTATACTTATTTAAAATGGATTTTGATAATGGTACTCTTAGTAAAAACATAATCTTAACTAAATAAAAGAGCAATGTCTAAACTTTCTATTCTAGCTGAATTTTGGGATTTTCTTAAGGAAAGAAAAAAGTGGTGGTTGCTGCCTATTATCGTCTTCTTATTTTTACTGGGAGCATTAATTGTATTGACCGAAGGGTCAGCAGTTGCACCTTTTGTTTATACTTTGTTTTAAATATTAGCATTGCAGATAGCTGATAGCTTTTCTAACTATAATCTATTAGCTCTTCGGCTATTAACCTAAAATTCTAAAGATATTTATCTCCCTTATCCCGCTTTACATCCGCTGTAACCTGCTTGATTTGTTGTTCAAAATCCTTTTTACAAATTAACAATATATCATCTGACTCAACTACAATGTAATCTTCAAGGCCTTGAAGTATTACCAATTTATCCTTAGGAGTTTTCACCACACATTTTGAAGTATCATAGATCATTACATTTTTTCCGCTAACGGCATTTTCCAAATAATCCTTCTCCTGCAATTCGTATACTGCCCCCCATGTTCCTACATCTGACCAGCCAAATTCAGCCGGAACCACATAAACATTGTTGGACTTTTCCATTATACCATAATCAATGGAAATATTAGTGCAATGGGAATACGCTTTCTTAATATAAGCTACTTCTTTTTTGTTATTGTAGAACTTTTGTTCATTAAACAAATCATGAACTTCAGGAAGGTGATCTTGAAAAGCATTCAAAATTGTCTTAACATTCCATACAAAAATTCCCGAATTCCATAAGAAGTCGCCACTCTTAACAAATGACTTGGCAAGTTCTAAATCAGGTTTTTCCGTGAAAGTTTTGACTTTAAACAACATCTTTTTGTTTCCATCTGAAACGTATTGAATATACCCATAACCTGTATCAGGCCTGCTTGGTTTTATCCCTAACGTAATTAAAAACTCATTACTTGCTGCCTCTTGCAATGCAGACTTTATGATCTTCAAATAATCATTTTCTTTTAAAATTATATGATCTGATGGCGCAACAACTATATTCGCATTAGGATTTATATTATATATCTTAAAACAAGCATAAGCGATACATGGTGCTGTATTTCTTCTTGTAGGTTCGCATAGTATTTGCTCATCTTTTATTCCTTTTAACTGCTCTTTTACCAAACCTTTATAAGCATTATTTGTAACAATGTAAATATGCTTGCGAGGACATAGTTTAAGGTACCTATCATATGTAGCCTGTATCAGTGTTGAACCAGTGTTTATGATATCCAAAAACTGTTTCGGATTAGCAGTTCTACTTATAGGCCAAAATCGACTTCCAATTCCACCTGCCATTATTACTGCGTAAGTATTCTTTCTCATAATCGATAATTCGTGTATTCGCTAATTCGTATAATCGTGTATTAGTGTACTTATTTTATAAGCTATTTGCTATCAACTCTAATCTAAAGGCATTTTGAATTCTTAATTCGTTATTCGTAAATATTTATGCATTCTCTTTAAAAATAACTTCCAACAGAGTTTGACCAACTGCTTTTAAAACTTTTTTATCAATAATATCCATATTGTCATTATGTGTGTGCCAGAATTTTCCAAAATTAGAAGGAGTATCATGATCATAATGAACAATATCTATACATGGAATACCTGCTAATTTGTTTATGTAAACATGATCATCAATTATTGGATTGGTTTCCTCAAAATGAAAGTTAGATGAATATCCATTTTGTGCCGCTGCATTCCATACTTTCTTCATTACAGAAGGAGCAAATTTCATTGAATTTCCTTCCATAGTAAAAGTAGCATCTTTGCCTCCCACCATATCCAGTAGTATTCCATACAATGGAAAATAGTTCTTTTTATGAAGATTTTTTGACCAATATTGTGAACCTAAACACCAGGAATCAGCTCTAGGTGCAAGTCCAGTATTATCAGGTTGGCCATAGTCCTCTACATCAAAAAGAATAATATCAATTCCTACCTGAGGTGAATTTTGAGATAGTTGTCTAGCTATTTCAAGTAATACCCCAACCCCACTTGCTCCATCATTTGCTCCATCAATGGGTTGATCCCGGTTGGTTTTATCTTGATCCGCAAAGGGCCTTGTATCCCAATGGGCACACAGCATTATTCGATTCTTCTTCTCTGGGTTAAATTCTGCAATAAAATTTCTCATCGGAACTTTGCTACCATCATATATCTTAACATCTGTTTTTTGAATAATTAGATTTGCTGAAAACCTTTCCAAATAACTCGTCAGTAGCTGCTCGCATTGTTTATGCCCTGAAGTACCCGGAACCCTGGGACCACAATCAACCTGTTTCTTAATAAAAAAGTAGGCTGAATCAGCATTGAATTGTGGGACTATTAAACTCGAAACAATTTCAGCATCTTCCTGAGAGGTGGTAGTACTCGTAGTTGAGTTATCCTGATTACAGGAATAAATAAAAGAAAGCGAGATCAATAAAAATAACCTCCCTAAATATGATTGAATATAACAAATCATTTTCACCACTCTATCAACTAATTCTTCCAAACCCAATTAGAACCATCTTTTCCATCCTTTATTTCCAAATTAATCTTATTCAATTGATCTCTTATTTTGTCAGAAGTATCAAAATCCTTTTTTGTTCTTGCCTCATCTCTTATCTCTAAAATCAAATTCATTAATCCATCCATGACATCATCATTTTTATCATCAGAGCTAATTACTTTTAATCCCAGAATTGAAACAAGGTAATTGTCAAAATAGATTTAAGTTCAGACAGATCTTCTGCAGAAATCGTTTCTTTCTTATCATTAACTGAATTTATGATCTTAACTCCTTCAAACAAATTGGCAATAAGCATTGGGGTATTGAGGTCATCATTCATAACCTTCCGACAATCACCTTCAAGATTTTTAATGTCAACGGTTGATTTATCAGAGGAGCTCAACGACTGCAAAGTTTTATAGGCTTCCACCAGTTTATTATATCCTTTCTCTGCTGCCTGTAGTGCTTCATTAGAAAAATCCAAAGTACTTCTGTAATGTGCCTGTAATATTAAAAACCTTATGATCATTGGATGATACGTTCTTTCAAGCATGTCATGTTCACCTGTAAAGAACTGCTTTAATGTAATGGTGTTACCTAATGATTTAGCCATTTTCTGACCATTCATAGTCGGCATATTGTTGTGCATCCAGTACTTTACTGATTTACATTTTAATCCACCCATCGATTGAGCAATTTCACAATCGTGATGAGGAAACAAAAGATCCAAGCCTCCACCATGTATATCAAA
>JAESTI010000314.1 GCA_016763665.1 Bacteroidia bacterium
ACAAACTTCTAAATTCTATTATTCATATGTTCGCTTGTTCTATTGTTCAAATTGTAGACTTGCCTGCAAGTATGGAAAAGTTATCTTTTTTTATGTATTATGACTGAATATCAACCTAACAACTCCATAAAGCACTGGTCGGAAGAAGATCGGCCAAGAGAAAAACTCTTACTCAAAGGCAGTTTAACACTTAGTGAAGCTGAACTGATAGCTATAGTAATTGGAAGTGGAACCAGGAAAGTATCAGCAGTTGATTTAGCAAGAAACATCCTGAAAAGTGTAAATAACGACCTTGCAGAACTAAGTAAATTGAGCATTAAAGAACTTACCAAATTCAACGGTATTGGAGAAGCAAAGGCAATTTCTATTATTTCAGCATTAGAGCTAGGTAAAAGAAGATTAAATGCAAAATCAATTATAAAGGATAAAATAACAACCAGTAACGATGCTTTTGAGATATTTTATCCCTATTTGGTTGACCTAAAACATGAAGAATTTTGGATATTACTACTTGACAGGGCCAATCAAGTCATTAAAAAACAAAAAATCAGTGCAGGTGGAGTTTCAGGGACTGTGGCTGATATTAAAATGATCTTTAAATATGCTATTGATCATTTAGCATCATCAATCATATTATGTCACAATCATCCTTCTGGCAATATGAAGCCTAGTAATAACGATATTTCACTCACCAAAAAGTGCAAAGAGGCTGGGAAATTACTGGAAATAGAAGTTCTGGATCATATAATAATCGCAGGAAATGAATATTACAGCTTCGCTGACAATGGTTTTGTACCAACATGATTTCAGCCAAGAGATAATAAATTCTTGATATTTAATCAAAAAAAGTCTATTTTTATACCCCTTTTACATTACACATTTGCTTAATGTAAAGGTGATTATTAAAAAAACTCAACCAAATGAAAAAAACTACTCTACTTTTAGCAGCAGTATTTGTTGCAGGAACGGTATTTGCTCAAACTGCAAAGAAATCTGTATTATTTGAACATTTCACAAATGTTTGTTGTGGCCCATGTGCTGATCAAAATCCTTATTTTCAGGATAATATTTTAGCCAATAATTGGGGCAAGATCCATCACATTTCTTACCATCCATCCTGGCCATGCAGTTCCGACCCGATGTATCAGGAAAACACTTCCGATGTTGATACAAGAGTTCAATATTACGGGGTCCAAGGTGTTCCTGACATGGAGCATGGAAATGAGTTTACTGGTGGCCCAACGTCTGTTACTCAATCAGTTATTGATAAAATTTCTAAAAAAGGCAGTTATATTTCCATGATCGTAAGTGAAGTAGATAGTGGTACAACTTATAGAAATGTAACTATAAAAATAACAACTGAAGATGCTTCTATTCCTTCTGGAGATTTAAGGTTAAGGGTTGCCGTAGTTGAAAAAGAAATCACTTACTCCTCAGCTCCGGGTAACAATGCAGAAACTTTCTTCCCGAATGTGTTCAGAAAAATGCTTCCATCAATAGATGGTGAAGCTTATACACCAGCGGCTCAAGGAAGTTCTGTAGAATTCAAATACACATATGAATTAGGGTCTGGATGGGATGCGGACTCCATATATGTAATTGCATTTGTTCAAAATGATGATAACAAATATGTTTTAAACTCAGGATCAAGTATGGATCTAACTGCAATAATAACCAGCAGTTCATCTCCGGTTAAGAACAGCTATTCAGGGCACTTTCGCAAATTTAAAGGTACCTTTACATCTACAAACACTGGCACTGGTGATGAACAGTATAATGTATCTCTAACACATAACGCACCAGATGATTGGACCGCAACGCTTACTATAGATGGAATATCGTATACAGATGATGCGACCATTACTCTATCCAATGCTTCTTCTGTAGATTATTCAATAAATGTTACGCCAGGTAACACCGCTGCATTAAGTACCTATACTATTACCATGGAATCAATTGACATCCCGGAAAATTTTCCAAAAAGTGAATCAATAACTGTTATTTCAGGAATTACCGATCTAGTTGTAAACCTTGATCCTAACCTTGATGAGAGTGGAACTAATGACATTTCCGGAGAATTTAAAGCTGGTTTTACTGCAGCAGGAAATTCTTCTCATGCATTCACAAATACAAGTGTAATGATAGATGCCATCGAAAATGATGAATTATTCATGGTGAGCAACATTTATTACAACGCAGGTTGGAGCAGTACTTCCATGACAGATGATATTGCTGATGTCTTAACTAAACACCTGGATAATGGGGGTCGTTTATTCCTTACAGGACAGGATATCGGCTGGGAAGTTTGGGATTTATTGGGAGGAGCCGATACGCTAAGGGTAAAGGGTCAGGCATTTTATACAAATTATTTGCAAGCAACTTACTTAGCAGATAAAGTAGCCAATGCTACATACATTGGAGCGAATTCAAGTGATGCTGTGTTTGGATCGTTAACTAAATCAGACATAGATGAAACTTATGGAAGTAACTATTATTTTCCTGATGAAATTGTGGCAACGGGTAATGGCCAAAATGTACTTTATTATAATGATGATGCCGATGATGTAGCAGCAGTGAGAAATATTAGCTGGGGTACAAGTAGTAATTACAAAACCTTCTATTTAGGTATTGGTATAGAAATGGTGCAAAATGATCTTGTAAAAGAGGAAATTGTACAAACTGTTCATGATTGGTTTAGTAATATTACAAGTACAGAGGAATTTGACAAACAGATGAAAAACTTGACTATACTTGGTCAAAACTATCCAAATCCATCTAATGGCCAAACTAGTATTACGCTTAACAACTTAGAGACTAACGGCTACATCGAAATATTAGATGTAACTGGAAGAGTGGTTCTTAAGGAAAAAGTGGTTAAAGGCCAAGATCAAATCACTTTGAACACTAAAGACCTTGATGCCGGCTCTTATATGTATCGTTTAATTGACGAACAAGGAAGTGTATTAGGAGTTCATGACATGACTGTAGTTAAATAATTAAAATTACATTATTAAAGATAAAGGAGGCCGATTGGTCTCCTTTTTTTGTGGTTAAACTTTACGAGAAGCATGCTCAAAAAACAAAATAGTACACTGATTTATTATGATGATTATGATAAATACTGATGTCAATATCTTAACAAATCATAAAAGATCATGAAAATCAGTGTACTATTTCAAGGTACAATAACAAAAAAAAGAGTCTACTAATATATTAGCAAACTCTAATTATATAATTCTCCCTATTACTTCTAGTGAGCTACAATAAACTTCCTCATGGAGGTTGACCCATCAATATTAACCCCAACAAAGTAAAGCCCATTTGGCACATTTGAAGCATCAAAATAAACCAAATGACTTCCAGATGTTAAGGTTCCATTTTTTAAAGTGATCAACTTTTGGCCTAAAGCATTATAAATGTCAACAGAAACTTTTGAAGTATTAACCAAATTAAATTCAACAGAAGATAAATCATTAACCGGATTAGGATAAATAGTTACACTTGGTGAATGAATTTCTTTGGTGGCTTCGTTAACACCTGTAGTCCAAATTGTACCAATAGTGGCATTGAGAATCTCTCTACTAAATTTATCATCATCATGTCGATAAACAGCCCCTATGACCCTTATTAATGATTCATCATACTCTGCAGGAATTGTATAAGTGAATGTCTTGCTGACAGCATTGTCATCCGGAGATGATTTTGAAGGAATCGACCCCTCTTCACCAAACGCCCCAAGTGGAAGCTCCCTGATCACATCCATGTGTTCATAACCAACAATCGGGTGACCCAAGCCTTTCATTGGATGATTTGGGTACTGAGGATGATCATTATAGAAGTTCTGTTGATCATATCCATTCCCTGTACCGGTAACAAAATTTTCCTTAATCCAGACTAAAAACCTCACATCCCCAACAACATAGTCTACAAAATCAGCAGTTAATGTAACACTCAGCTCTCTTGTGGTAGCGTTATAAGTTTTAGTCATGCTAATATCAACAGGAGATGTTGCATTCAATCGTTCTGTAATTTTAAGATCCCAAAAATTTCTACTTATTGCGACAATAGTATCGAGCTTACCATTTTGATCATCATCAATATCTTTCCAGGTAACCCTATCAATTCCTATTGCCGGGAATTGGCTTCCGTAATCATCAACTAAGCCTTGGAATTCATCAATTTCCATCGCATCTAAGTAATGTACTTGTGTGATAATGGTTTTATATATATGGTTTTTATGAAGGGTATCTATCCTATAATCTCCATCAGTACATACACCGCACCATGCTCCGGTATATCCTTCGATTAATATTCTCTTGAATGTTGATTCACCATTACTGATAGCAACAAAATGCGTTAAAGTATCATTTGCTACGTTTTCATCAGTTTGTAAATTCAGGTTATCTGTCCAAACAGTAATAGAATATGCCCCTGCATTAGACAATGTGAATTGCTTGCTGTGTGTAAAATCATATGAAGCATATGGAGCAATGCTTAAACCTGTTAAATTATCTGTTTGTATCGAACCATTATCCAACTGCCAGTTAACATTCAATTCTGTAATCGTTGAGGAGCCAATATTTTCGAACGCCCCTTTTACATCATAAGATCCTTGCGGGATATTATTATCCATATCCAGTGAAGTCATTGCCACATCTAATGCATTTGGAGTGGTGATCATCACTTCATCCAGATAAATAGCTATTTTATCATCTGCATTATGCCAGAATGCGATATAAACAGTATCATCAGCGTAAGCAGAAAGGTCTATGGTATGTGTGGTCCAATCTGATTCCTCACTGTCTTCAGTATAAAGAGCAGCATTTGCAAATAAAGAAGAACTAAAAGTATCTGTCAGCGATGGAGTTGTAGTGGAAATTCTTACTTCATAAGATTCCAACCACTTCGCATCTTTCGACTTGGCAACAAACGACAGACATGCTGGCTGACTTGGAAGAATAATTGCCGGGGTAATCAAAAAGTCATTAGAGGACCCAACAGGGCTATAGTATGAAGTATTGGAAGCGACATTGTCGCCATCAACATCCTTAATTTGCCAGGTTCCTGTCCAGGTAATAGCATCATTCGGCGTTAAAGAATCAACATCATGTACTTGCCAACCTGCAGGAATGCTATCTGCATCAAATCCTTCAAAGAACAAGATATTTCCCTGACAAGGAAAAGTGTTTCCAGCAAATAATATTCCAACATTTGTCATAAATACTAATGAAAAAATTGGAATCACATACTTTATAGCTAATTTACAATACATGAAATGTAATTTTAATGATAGATGAGTGAATTAAAGGGCTAATTTAGTGAAAAAATGGGTAATTTAAAATTACTTTAAAAAGGTTGGCATTTTACGTTAAAAGCCCTATATTTGTTACTAAGAATTTTTTTTCTAAAAACTGTTATCATGAAACGAACTATTAAAACTTTATTTCTGATTACACTTATAGCCAGTGTAAATGTTTTAATTGCTAATACTTTCTCATTAACTGTTCATAGTAACGGGGCTGCTTTTAATCCTGATCAAGATACCATCTATCGATGGGGTGGCGCACAGCAATTTGATATTGTGGCTGAAATGGACATGAAAAATGATTCAAGCATTACTATTACTTATAGATGGACAAAACTAAAATCTAGTTTAGGAAGTTGGGAAGTAGCTATTTGTGACAAAAACAATTGTTACCTTTCCAGTGTTACAGAAAAGGAATTCACATTAGATGCTGGTAAATCCGGAATCCTAAATGCACATTTTTATCCTGACGGAGTTATTGGTGATGGGTTTTTAGATCTAAAAATAGTCAATACAGATGATACAACTGATGCAGCGACCATAACATATAATGCCACAGCTTATCCCACAGGTATTGGAGATTCAAAATTAGTTAGCTACAATTTTGAGATTTATCCAAGTCCAGCAAGTGAATACATTAATATTTCATTTGATGATAATGAATTAAGTATAGTAGAAATCTATAACATTCTTGGAAAAAAATTGAGCACCATTAAAATTAACAAAAAGGCGACTTATAGCATTACTGATCTTCCAAAAGGATTATATTTCATAAAGGTTAAGGACAGCAGGGGAGTTGTTCATACCAAGTCTTTTGTAAGAAATTAGGGTATTGTTTACAACTTCACTACAAT
>JAESTI010000315.1 GCA_016763665.1 Bacteroidia bacterium
TTACCACAGATGAACAAGGCAAGCACATCATTATATTCAGTTACATAGGTCATGATAACTATCAACAGGAAATAGAATTGAATGGGGGAAGTTTAGAGCTCTCTCCAAAATTAAAAAGCAATGTCCTACAACTTGAAGTGGTAACTATTTCTGCGGGTGCTATTGAAGCAAGCGATGAAAAGAAATCAGTAATACTGAGGCCATTGGATATTGTTACAACTGCAGGTGCTAGCGGTGACATTTATGGTGCTTTGAAAACCTTACCTGGTGCTCAAAATGTCGGGGAACAAACCGGATTGTTTGTGAGAGGTGGTGATGCTACAGAAGCAAAAACATTTATTGACGGAACAATGGTAAAGCATCCTTTCTATAGTGGTGAACCGGATTTACAACAAAGAGGCAGGTTTTCACCATTTCTTTTCAAGGGTACAATTTTTAGCACAGGGGGTTATTCGGCTGAGTACGGGCAGGCCATGTCTTCTGCTCTAATTTTGGATAGTCAGGATATGGCGGATGCTACCTCATCACATATTAGTATAATGTCAGTGGGTGCTGGTTTTGGGCATGAACATAGATGGAAAAATACTTCAATAGGATTCAATACATTCTATGCCAACCTAAAACCATATTTTGCTGTGGCTAAACAGCTTACTGATTGGGATAAAGCTCCGGAGGGAATGGATGGTTCATTTATATTTCGTCAGAGAACTTCCAAAACGGGACTGTTTAAAGTATACGGGAACTTTAATATGGGAAGTTCAGCCATGCGTTTTCCTAATGAGGAGGACATTACTAAAAAAACCAAGTTCGAATTGGCCAATAGCAATTTATACTTTAATGGATCATATAAAGAAATATTAAGTAAGAAATGGTCATTACAGTCTGGGATCTCACATTCCAGAAATGTTGATGATATTAAGATAGATAATTTCAAAATTCTTGCTAAGGATGATTACTCTCAGGGGAAAATTAAATTAATAAGGCAGATTGGAAAGTTGTCTAAGGTCAGGTTCGGAGGTGAAGTTCATAGTTTGTTTGATCATCGGGAATATGGCACCTATACAATGGATTTGAAAAATGTTTATTCTTCAACATTTGCTGAATCAGATATTTATTTAAATGAAAAATTAGTGGTCAGGTTGGGTGGAAGATTCGAACACTCACAGGTTTTAGATGATGTTAACTTCGCACCAAGAACATCATTGGCATATAAAACAGGAGAAAATAGCCAGCTGTCATTAGCATATGGTGATTTTTATCAGGCCCCGGAAGATAGAGGTTTAATTCAATCGTCCAATATGAAGTTCGAGCACGCTACACATTATATATTCAACTATCAAAGAATTGTAGAAAAGAGAGCATTTCGATTTGAAACCTATTACAAGGAATATAATAATTTGTTAAAATATTATCCGGATACTGTGAGTAATGGAGGAGGATATGCTAAAGGGATCGATATTTTTTGGAGAGATCGGAAAACCTTTAAATATGTTGATTACTGGATCTCGTATTCATATTTGGATACCAAAAGAGAATATAGATGGTACACAGAAAGTGCGATCCCAACGTATGCTGCCAGGCATACTTTTACAACCGTTTACAAGCAATGGATTGCTCAAATAAACGCCTCATTTGGATTTACATATTCCTTTTCTTCAGGTAGAACCTATTACAATCCAAATAATTCAGTATTTCTGGGAGATGTTACCCCAAATTATCATGATCTGAGTATCAACTTTAGTTATTTGACGATGATCAAAGGGAATTTTACAGTGTTGGTTGCTTCAGTAGGAAATGTATTAGGTATTGATAATGTATATGGGTATCGATATTCAACAGATGGATCTGAAAGCTATGCCATAAGGTCACCTTCATTGCGTTCATTCTTCATTGGGATGTTTATGAATATTGGCAGGGATGAATTTGAGGATTAGGGTTTAGTTGAGTAGTTAATTAATTAATTTGTTTAAAGTTATTGATATGAGAAAAGTAGTTTTAATTTTATTTACTCTGATTGTTACAAATGTTAGCGGTCAGAACGACAAGTTTGTTAAAGCAATGAAAGGTGTTTTAGCGGTTATGGATACGTCTAAATCTATAAAATCCTTACAAAAAGCGTCCAATAAATTTGAACGGATAGCTATGGCTGAGAAAAAAGAGTGGCTTCCGTATTACTATGCAGCGCATTGTAATGCATTGATAGGTTTTTACACAGAAAAGAAAAAGGAAAAGGACGTTTTTTACGACAAAGCGTTAGCATTTAAAGATAAAGCTGATTCGATTGATAATAATAACTCCGAAATTTATGCACTTCACGGATTTATTTTACAGTTTAAACTAATGGTTAATCCCATGGTAAGAGGAAGAACACTTGGTCCTGAATCAGGTAGAATACTTCAGCAGGCCATGGAATTAGACGGCAATAATCCAAGACCATACTACTTGACGGGCTCAAATTTGTTTTATACCCCTGCACAATATGGTGGAGGAAAAGACAAAGCCTGTCCATTGTTAGAGAAATCAGTTCAAAAGTATGAAGCATTTAAGCCCGAAAGCGATTTGCATCCTACCTGGGGAGGAGATAGAGCACAAATGCTTTGGGCAAAATGTAATGAAGAACCTGCACTGGAAGAGAAGGGAGAATAGTTGATTCGTGTATTGTTCCATTGTTGTATTGTTTCATTGTTCTATTAGTTCCTGTATTCGTTGAATAGTATATTCGTTACTATGGTATTCGCTATTATCTATTCGTATATTAGTATTATATTAGTATCATTTGTATGAATTAGATATTAGCATTATTAACTTTGGAACCAGAAGTTAAATCTGTTGAAACTGTTGCACCTGAGCAATCCGTAGCCTGCCCATATCCCGGCTTAAGAAGTTTTAACGAGCAGGAATCCTTGTATTTTAAGGGTAGGGAAGGCCAGGTAGAGGAAGTAATAGAAAAAATTCAGGAGCACAAGTTCCTCTTAGTCACTGGAGCTTCAGGAGACGGTAAATCTTCCCTTGTCTTTGCAGGACTGATACCTAACTGCCGTGCAGGCTTTTTCAAAA
>JAESTI010000316.1 GCA_016763665.1 Bacteroidia bacterium
ACAGCTTCAATGAATATCGGAGTATAGGTTATTTTTTCACCTTCCTTTTGTTGAAACTCATCCTTTATTTTGTTTCTCCACTTTACAATGTTGGTGACATCTGCTTCAACAAAAGAAGTAACATGTGGAGAAGTTTGTTTAGAATTAACCACGTGATCGGCAATGAGTTTTCTCATGCGATCCATCTCAATAATTTCAACATTACCTGAAACGGAAACAGCTGGTGCAGAAACAGGCTCAGATGCTTTTGCAGGTTCTATTTCCTTTTGAGGCACTTCTTGAACCGGATCTTGTGTAGGAACTTGTTCTTGAGTACTGGCTTGTCTATTGCTAATGAAATTTAATATATCCTTCTTATTTACCCTTCCATCTTTACTGGTTCCGGGAATTTGGTCTAGTTCTTCAAAGGATAATCCTTCTTTTTTTGCAATACTCTTTACTAAAGGAGAGTAAAATCTATCAGAAGAACTATTTGTTTTCGATTGTTGTGGTTTTATTGGCGCTTCAACAACGGGATCTTGAACAGGTTCTGCTATTTGAGGTTGGGGTGTTGGGACATCCGGTTGTGTGGGTTCTTCCTTTGCTTCAATAGCACCATTTGCACTAGAAACGGCTTCTCCATTTGTATTGATTATGGCTATTATTGATCCAACTACAACAGTTTCACCTTCATTAAAAAGTATTTCCGCCATAACCCCTGATTCAGGGGAAGGTACTTCAGAGTCAACTTTATCTGTGGCAATTTCTAAAATAGATTCCTCAGAATCTATTTTATCCCCAACTGCTTTTAACCATTTAGTTATTGTTGCTTCATGTACACTTTCACCCATTTTGGGCATTATCAATTCTACTTTTGCCATTTCTCTTATTACCTATTAAAAATCAATTACTTACGATTATAGGTGTCCACTTTTTATAAACCGCTAATGTACAATTTATTATAAAACTAGACAATAAACTAAATCGAACTCAATACCAGGAATAACTTGTATATAAGGTATTTGTTTTCAATCATTTATGATAAATTTGCGCAATAGATTTAAACATGCAATTGCAGTTTTTTCAATATTTCTCTCTCTATTACTTTCAAATAAAAATTTCTTAGTAATTATTTCTTTTGGTGTTGCAACGGCTGTCCAAACTGTTCCAACCGGCTTTTCTTCAGTCCCACCATCCGGACCAGCAATTCCTGAACAAGCGATAGAATAAGTAGTATTAAATTGATCTCTTACAGACTTAGCCATTTCAATTACTGTTTGCTCACTTACTGCCCCGTGTTTTTTTAAGGTTTCATTATTCACACTTAAAATTTTCTCTTTTATATCATTTGAATAAACAACAGCGCTTCCTTTATAGTAGTTTGAACTACCAGGTATAGAAGTAATCAAATGGGATATATACCCTCCGGTACAGCTTTCTGCTGTTGAAATAGTTTCTTTTCTTTCATTTAATAGTTTTCCAATCACTTCTTCTAATTTTTCATCATCATATCCGTAAATATATTTTGAGAGAATGTTCTCAATTTCTTGAGAACAATTGCTCAGGTTGGTCTCTAATGTTGACTTATCGTCACAGGTGCCACTCAGTCTTAATCGGACTATCCCGGGTTTGGGCAAATAAGCCAGTTTGATGTTCTCAGGCAAGTTGCTTTCTACTTCAGAAAGCTTTTCAGCGATAAATGATTCGCCAATTCCAGTGGTCATAATGGATTTGTGAAGTATATACCTGTATTGATCTTAGCTGACAACATTGGGATAACGCTGTCTTCCATTATGAACTTCATTTCATAGGGTACACCTGGTAAAGAAACAAAAACTTTGCCATTCTTTTCGAACCACATGCCTTGGGCTGTTCCAAAATTATTTTGAAGAGGTTTACAGCTAGCCGGTAATAACGCCTGATCTCTGTTTATTTTCGTTGTTTGTAACCCTTTTGACTCAAAATAATTTTCTACATTTTTGAGCACTTCTTCATTGAGTTTAAGTTCAGTTTCAAAATATTCACATAAAGTTTCTTTGGTGATGTCATCTTTCGTAGGTCCAAGTCCACCAGTTAAGATTACTACATCAGCTCTTTCTTTTGCATGATCTAAAGCAACAATAATGTCCTTATTCTTATCTGATATAGATGATATTTGAACTAGGTTTATTCCAACATCATTAAGTTTTTGTGCGATCCAGGCCGAGTTGGTATCTATAACTTGCCCTATTAAAATTTCATCTCCAATGGTAATTATCTCTGCATCCATTTTAGCAAATTGTTCATCTAACAGCTAATGTAATAATAAAAGGGTAAGCAAATTGAATAAAATCGTAATCAAGGATTTAATTATCTTTGCACCGAATTTATCATTATAAGATTGAGATATTTACAAGTCATTATTTTTGTTGGTTTCTTTTCGTTTTGTTCTTTTCAATTAGCAGGACAGGAGCTTTGGACTCTTGAAAAGTGCATTGAGCATGCTACTAAAGAAAACTTAAATGTGAAGCAATCACTTTTACAAAAGTATCTTGCCAGAAGGAATTTTGTTATTTCCAAATCCAAATTCTTTCCAATTGTAAATGCATCCGTAAATACTGGTTATAACTGGGGAAGGAATTTTGATAGCAACACATTTTTATTTACAAATGATAGAACTTCTTCATCTGGTGTAACTATTTCATCGTCTATAGATATTTTTAATGGATTTAGTAAACTGAATACGCTAAGAAAAAGTAAGGAATCCTATGATTTGAGTGGTTATGCTTATAAGAAAGCCATTAATGACATTTCCCTTCAAATAGCATCTGCTTATATAAAGATATTATTTGATATGGAGCAACTGGAAAATGCCCAGAAACAGATCAAAGTTACTATTCTACAATATGAGAGAATTGAAAAGTTGGTAAAGGCTGGCAACTTGCCTAAGGGGGATCTATATAATTTAGAAGCTCAAAAAGCCAGCGAAGAACTTGCCATAATTAACGCTCAAAATACACTTGATAATGACTACTTAAGCCTGATTCAGTTATTGGATATTTCATCAGGTCAGGATTTTAAAATAGAGAAACCGACCATTGAAAGTGTTTCTTCTGAAAAGTATCCTATCAATGTTGATATGATATTTAATGAAGCTAAAGATTCATTACCTGAGATAAGAATTGCTGAAAGCAATTTGCAAATTGCAAGGCTCAATTCGAAAATTGCAGTTGGAAATTATTTTCCATCTTTAAGTGGAAGTGGCGCTATTCGATCTTCATCATCCAGTGAATTCAGTGAATCCATTAACCAACAAATAGATGATAACCGCAGGGATTACCTGGGATTAACCTTGTCAATACCAATATTTAATAATTTACAAACGAGTGAGGCAGCAGCAGCAGCCCAGTTCGATGTAAAAAGCAAGGAGATAGATTTGGAGATGGCTTATAATGGTCTATACAAAACAATCCAAAAGGCATATCAGGAAATGTTATCAGCACAGAAAAAATATGAAGCTACCAAGAACCAAAAAAAGGCGTTGGATGAAGCATTTAAATATTCGCAACAGAAATATGATGTTGGAATGGTGAATTCTTACGATTTTGCTGATGCAAAGAACAAATTACGAAAAGCAGAATCAGATCTGTTAAGTGCGAAATATGACTTTATATTTAAGACAAAAGTGTTAGATTTTTATAGAGGTAAGCCTCTTACGCTATAACTGGATGTTTGATATTGGATATTGGATGCTGGATTTGCGCGTTTATCAACTATCCAACATCTAATATCCAATATCAGTCAAATATATATTGAACTACAGAGCGTTATAATGCTAAATATTTAAAGTAAACAATATGAAATCTAAAAATACTATTTATTATTTGGGAGGGGGGATCTTGTTGCTTATCATTTTTGTAGTGATTGGCAAAAAAAGCGGCTGGATTGGACAAGGTGATGCCACAGAGGTAAGCATTGATACTGTTAAGGTAAGACATCTTATTGAGATTGTTTCTGCAAATGGCAAAGTACAACCGGAAGTAGAAGTAAAGATAACACCTGATGTATCCGGTGAGATCATTGCTCTTTATGTTGATGAAGGGGATTCAGTTGCCCAGGGAGAATTGTTGGTAAATATTGACCCAAAAGCTTATGAGGCAGCAGAGGAGAGAAGCACAGCTTCTTTAAATAGATCAAAGGCAGACTTAGCAAATTCAAAAGCAAGATTGGCACAGGTTGGGGCCCAATTCATAAAAGCGGAGGCATCATTTAACAGAAATAAAAAACTTTTTGATGAGTCTGTGATTTCTAAAGCCAGTTTCGAAGAAATAAAAGCAGCTTATGATGTAGCGAAAGCAGAAATTGAAGCGGCTAAACAAAGTGTCTTAGCTGCTGAATATAATGTGAAGAGTGCAGAGGCAGCTCTTAAAGAAGCCAGGGACAATTTGAGAAAAACCAGCATTTATTCTCCGGTATCAGGAAAAGTATCTCGGCTAAATGTGGAAAAAGGAGAAAGAGTAGTACAAACTTCCATGATGACAGGGACAGAAATAATGCGGATTGCTGATATGAATAACATGGAAGTGAATGTGGAAGTGAATGAAAATGATATTGTACGTGTAACTGTGGGAGATAAAGTAACCATTGAAGTTGATGCTTATTTGAATGAAAAATTTGAAGGAGCCGTAACTGCTATTGCTAATTCAGCAAATGTTGCAGGAATTCAGGCGGAGCAAGTGACTAATTTTGAAGTTAAAATTAGAATGCTGCGAAAATCTTATGAGCATTTGTTTGAAGATAAAAATATTAGTGATTCACCCTTTAGGCCCGGAATGTCGGCCACTGTTGATATTGAAACTGCAACGGTTGAAGATGTTATTGCTATACCAATTCAAGCTGTGACAATTAGGGATCGAAATGAAGAAAAAAACAAATACAAGGAAGGTGGAATATCTGATAAAACCAAAAAAGAAGACTTGATGGAGGTGGTATTTTTATATGGGGATAATAATAAAGCTGTAATGCAGGAAGTAAAGACAGGTATACAGGATGAAAACTACATTCAGATAAAAAGCGGTTTAGAACCTGGTCAGGAAGTTATTAGTGCTCCTTACAATGCAATTTCCAAAAAGCTCAAAAACGAAAGTGAAGTCAAGAAAGTAAAGAAAGAAGACTTATTTAAGAAAGACTGATGTTGATTTACGATTTAAAATTTCATTCGTAATTTAAAAATTGTAAATCGTAAATTTTCAGAGCCTCTCCGTAACTTTTTTTACCATTTCATTTTTCCAACTTGCAAAAGTGTCTTGTTCAATTTGAATCCTGGCTTCTGTGACAAGCCAAAGGTAAAAGTGTAAGTTGTGAATGCTGGCAATTTGTGCCCCGAGAATTTCTTTAGAAGTAATTAAATGCCTCAAGTATGCCTTGTTATAAAATTTATCAATTTCCAGATCGCTGTTTTCATCAATTGGAGAAAAATCGTCTTTCCATTTTTCGTTTTTGATGTTGATGATACCATCTTTGGTAAACAACATTCCATTGCGGGCATTTCTTGTAGGCATCACACAATCAAACATATCAATTCCAAGTGCAATACACTCAAGAATATTGGCCG
>JAESTI010000317.1 GCA_016763665.1 Bacteroidia bacterium
CATTTGCAAATTCAAAGAGAATTTTTTCCAGATCTTTGTTGTCAACTTCCATGTTTTGCCGGTCGAAAGTTTTATAAATAAGTTCTTTGGTCAATTTGAAATCCGTAACTTGTTTCACTTCTAGCTCATCTTTTTCCCCTTTTCTTATATCGTTTCTATTTTCTGAAGCCATATTCTCCCACATCATATCTTCATCAGTGTCCAGATCAACGATATAAGTATATTGAGGAATTACGGTAAATTTTCGCCAAGTGAATGGTTGAGTATCGATTATTTTATTGCTAATGCGAAATGATAATCCGGCATAATTCAATTCATCAATAAATCTGGCAAAAGTCTCGATCAACTCTTTTTCAAAATCTAATTTCTTTACATATTTCTTTTGTTCAATTTTGAAAAATGGACCTAAATGAGAAGCATATGGAGCTTGCCATAACATCTTAATTCCCTTGATCTTGTGTATCGCTAAATAAAAACCACCAATAAGTTGACCATCATTTTTGTAAATTCCATAAATGGTAATATTATCCTTAAATAGCTTCAACCACTCCAGGGAAGTGAATATTGAGCCATACTCGTCATTCAGTTTTGTATATTGCTCTAGTTCAGACTCTTTTAGTGGAGATATTTGCATAGTATCAAACTCAGTAACGCATCTAATTTAGCTGTTCTTCCAATTTCTTGTAGATCGATATTAGTACTTGTTCCTCATTTTCCCAATTATACTTCTCTTCAACTGCCTTACGTCCATTCAATCCCATTTGTTTTGCTTTCTCGTTATTTGATAACAAATGATTTATTGCTTTGGCAATTTCGTCTGGTTTTTGAGGGTCAACGCAAACACCACAATTATTACCTTCAACAATTTCTTTCCATAATGGAAAATGAGATGCTATTACCTGAATACCAGCTGACATATATTCGAATAGTTTTATTGGTAGAGAATCTAAATAATTGATTGTAGGATGCAAGGTTACTATCCCTATCTTAGATTGTTTTAGAATTTCTTGTATACCAATTCTATTTACCACCCCTAGTTCGTTTACTTTTCTCCAATTTGAGTTTTCCATAAGCTCATTTTTGAACTTTTCAGAGCTATAACCTCCAGCTAAATTCAATTTTATGCCTTCAGTATAATTGAGGGAGTCAAGCAACTCATTAATCCCCCTTATTCTTGTGATCTTCCCTATATAACATATCTCATTATTCTTATTTTCCCAAGGTTCATTATTAGCTAGCTCATTTATAAATGGGAAATTACAAATTGTATGACAATTTGGATTTATTGCTAAAAAACGATTCTGTATAAATTCTGTGGAAGTAAGTATAGTATCTAATTTTGCTACAATTTTATTTTCATACCATTCTGACATGAGTGAGAGGGATTTCCGTGCCAGGATCGGGATCCAGAATTTGGCAAGAATTTGTCGGGGTAAATCCTCATGAGCATCATATATTACTATTTTCCCTTTGTTTTTTAATTTTTTTCCGAATGGCAAAAGTTCCGGATCATGAAAATGATAAATATCTGCGTCTAATTCCAGAGCCTTTTGGTAAACAGCTTTTGATGCTTTTAAAATTCTTTTTAGTCTTGATTTATAATTACAAGGAACTCCGATAATATTAACACCCTCCATTACCTCGGTTTTAGCATTAACCGCAATTAGGGAAGTATCAAATCCTGCTTTTGCCAATGAACGACATTCTTTCTCAAAGATTCGAATATCAGTTGGTTTGTGAACTGAGGTTAGATGGCAAATTTTTGTCATTTCATTTAGGAGATTTCAACTTCATAAAGTTCTTCCCATTTTGCTACATTATAGATTCTCCAAAATGACTTTAGATCTTTCATTTCGGTAATATTTTTTGAAGCAATTTTGCTGATGATATCTGATTTTTGTATTTGATCCAGTATTATTTGATTATTAGTAAGCCATTTTTTTAAAGGAGCTTCAAATCCTATTTTAGTTTTTCTCCAGGATATTTCTTTTGGAAGGTGTTCAGCTGTTGCCTTTCGCAATATATATTTTGTCCAGCCCTTATGAATTTTGTGGGATTGGTTGATGGATAAAAGAAACTCCACTAATTTATAATCTAAAAATGGAAGACGTGTTTCAATAGAGTTTGCCATAGAGTTTTTGTCTTCGTATCTTAATAAATGCTGCAATCTTGTTTCAGTAATTTCATAACGTTGAAGCTCAAATATATCAGTGAATTTCTTTGCATTGGTCTTGATAATATTTTTACTGATCATTGACAAATAATCGGGTTTGAAGAAATTATATTTTTTTCTTAACCGACTTATTCTGATCCCGTAAAATGGAAAGTACGCTAAATAGGCTAATAAATCGAACTTTGATAATTTAGAGTTCTTAGAGGCATTAAGGAATTCGGGGAGTACTTTGTGAAATGGTAATGATAATAAGTAGGCTGCATAATACCTTTCGTAACCCAAAAGAGTTTCATCTCCTCCCTGACCATCAAGCATTACTTTGCAGCCTGCTTCTTTGGCCTTTTCCATAACAAAATACTGCATAAATATTGAAGGTGTGCCAAAGGGTTCTTCCTGGGTTAATATAACTTTGTCTAGGTATTTTAAAAAATCTTCGGTTTGAGGCTCAATAATATTCCAGTCCAAGTTCGAATTTTCCACTACTATCCGTGCATATTCCGTTTCATCTTTTGATTTTTCTATGGATTTTGCAGTAATGGCACAAAATTGATCATTTGTATCAGTACTATATAGTTTAGAGGCAACAGCAGCAATATAAGAGCTATCAAGGCCCCCACTTAAACATGTTCCAACTTTTACATCAGACCTCAAGCGGAGTTTAATTGATCTTTCAGTTTCACTTTTAAATAATTCCAAAGCATCATCAAATTTTAGTTGGGATATCTCTGGTTGAAATTTAATGTCATAATATTTATCTATTCTATATTGATTGGTCTTTAGGTCATAAGTTAAATTATGTGATTGTTTAAGACGATAAATATTCTCAAAAAATGTTTCTTCAGTATAGTCATCTATTCCAATAACTAAATAGTCCATTAAAACATTCTTGTTGGCGTATTTCTTTGAATAGAAATTGAGCAGTTGCTTGATCTCTGATCCAAATATTAGTAGGTCGTTAACAATTGTGTAGTAAAATGGCTTAATACCGAACCGATCTCTACTGCAAAAAACGATGTCCTTATTCTTGTCATAAATTGCAAATGCCCACATGCCGTTGAAATGATCAACACAATTCTCTTTCCAAAGGTCGTAGGATGCTAGTATTACTTCTGTATCGGTATTTGAAGTAAAATGGTAGCCCTGTTTTTTTAATTCTTCTCGTAATTCAATATAATTATAAATTTCTCCGTTGTAGGTAATAACGTATTTATCCAGATAATGCATTGGCTGATGCCCATTATCGCTTAAGTCAATAATTGATAGTCTTCGATGCCCAAAGGCAATATTGGCTTCAAGAAAGTAACCACTGTCATCAGGTCCTCTATGAGCAACTAAATCAGTAATTTGATGAATTAATTTTTCTTCAACTGAATTTCCTGATTGGTTAATTATTCCTGCTATTCCGCACATTTGTCCAAAGCTATAAGTTGTTTTGACTTGAGGTGGTTGGTAAAAAGTAGAGCATTATAGCTGCAACAAATAGTCCGTGGGTAAGGAAAGTTGTTAATAAAGCACTGTTTGTAAGAATTATTACCGGCATGGCAATAGCAGCGGATGTGATGGCTATTGATTTGTTTTTAGCACAACTATCAAAAAGCTTCATGATAAAGATAAAAACTGTTCCCCAAACCAATAGTCCAACACTACCAAAGTTCATGTAAGCATCGCCCACAATCCCTGTATTGGATGAGGAATCTTTCATGGGGAGGTAAATATGGCTTATCAACTTGGACGGAATTTGATCATAAGGGTAACTAAAAATAGATTTAAGAATACTGTTTGATAGAAATGTGAAATCGTGGTTTGAGAAAAAGTCATAATAGTAAAAACAAATTTTTGCGGGCCCTAAAAGTGTTCTTCTTGTAAACAGACTTGAAATCCATATATCACTAATCAATAAATAGGATAGGATCCCACATAAAATAACTCCTGTTAATCCTGCACTAAACCAAAAGAATGTTTTTTTGGTTGTAGAGATCCAGGAGATAAAAGTAACAAAGGGTAGAGCAAATAGGAAAGTTTTATGCCCTGTACATGAAAATAGTAAAACTTGTGAAAAAAGAATAATAGCTACAGGTAACCAATTTCTCTTTCTTAGAAATAGTATAAAGAAGATTGGATTTATTACATAAGCAGCCCAATTAAAAAAATATCCCGCAAAAGGGATATTAAGCTCTACATATTCGGACCTGATTTCATATACCTTTGTAAGGTTAAAGTTTAAGTGTACGCCAAAATAATATAGAATGATCGAAAATGTGGATACAATTGTAAAGATGAAAATTGTGTTTCGAATTATAAATGATAGTTTCGAAGG
>JAESTI010000318.1 GCA_016763665.1 Bacteroidia bacterium
GCTTCAGCAGCCCACAGTTCGTGATAGAACTTCTTAAGCTCCTCATCATTCTTAATATTTTCATATAGAAGCTTGAAACGCTCTGCACCTCTGCATTCAACAACTGAAGCAATTAAAAGTCTGTCTAAAAAGCGTTCCAGTTTACCGCTATTGCACTTGCCAATTAATTGTTTTACATAAAGATCTTCCGTCATGCTATTTTTTAAACTTATACTTCTTTTTTGCATAAGTTCATATACTTGTTGAAAGTGCTCAAGTTCTTCTATTGCAATTTCAATAAGTTCTGGAATGATCTCCAGCCTGTTTGGGAATTTTGCGACAAAGCTCATGGCCATGGCACTAGCTTTTCTCTCGCAATCTGCATGATCTTGCAATAATGCAGGAATATCACTTAAAGCAGCTTCAATCCATTCTTTGCTTGATTCAGACTTAAGTTCTATGGAGTATTTCATATAGTAGTTGTAACATTAACGAATACACGAATTTACGAATATACAAATTCACGAACCAACGATTTCTTTACAAAATAAAAATTAGTAAATTTGATATAGTGCTCTCTTGTAAAAACATATTTCCTAAGCTGTTGCTCACAATATTTTTGATGGGGTTTGCAATAGATGGTTTTACCCAACCTTTTTGTAAACCTATTAAGAATTTTTCAAGAAAGCAGTATAACGCTAATAGCCAAAATTGGTGCGCAATACAAGATCATAGGGGAGTGATGTATTTCGGAAATGGTCAGGTAATTTTAGAATATGATGGCGTTACGTGGAATCCGATTACTGTAAAATTGGGAGTTTGGATAAAATCAATGGATATTGATCCAACTGGAAAGATCTATGTGGGTGCTCAAGGTGATTTTGGATATCTTGAACCTGACCACACTGGATCACTGAAATATCATTCTCTAATTGATAGTTTAAATACAGAAGATAAGTTATTCGGTAATGTTTGGACGACTCATGCAGTTGGACAAAACGTCTATTTCAATACTTTCACTAAACTGTTTCAGTGGAATGGGAAAAAAGTCAAGGTGATAACTTCTTCATCAAAATTTCATAAATCATTTTGTGTTTACGGTGAATTATACATTAATCAAGAACAACTTGGGTTAGTAAAGATTAAAAATGGTGAAATTTTAGAAATATCTGGCGGAGACCAAATAAAAGAGGATTATGTATGGGCGATGTTTCCCTATAATGATCAAATACTTATGGCGACAGGAAAACAGGGTCTTTATATTTGTAATAAGGCATCAAGTGGGGATGAACAAGTTATAGAAAGGATAGAGTCTCCTACTAATGAATTTATCATGTCAAATTTTAGGATATACGGAGGCAACAGGCTTCTTGATGGCAGATACTTTTTAAATTCGTTTACAAATGGGTTGGCAATTCTTGACAGAGATTTAACGGTAATGAAGGTCTATAATAAATCAAATGGATTGCAGGATGATATTGTTACCTATGCCTATCTTGATAAACAAGGAAATTTATGGTTATGCCATGATAATGGTATAGGTAGAGTTCATGAAAATTCTCCTTTCAGCTTGTACGATGAAGATGCTGGGATCAATGGCAGTATTTCCAGTATAAAACGCCATAAAGGTGATTTGTACCTTGGAACATCAAAAGGAGTTTATTTTTACAATGCTCAGGAAAAAGCTCAGCCAATATTTCAACCAATAGCAAACTTTTCACATTACACTTTTGATCTTTTGGACTTAGGCAGTTCCTTATTAATGGCAACTAGCGATGGTGTTTTTGAATATAAGAACAACTCAGTTAAGAAAATTTATGGAGTATATTCCTATCAATTTCATAGATCAAAAATATTTAAAGATTTAATATTCGTGGGGGGGAACCAGGGGTTGGTAGTATTTAAAAAAGCTGGTGATGAATGGAAAATTACAAAATTACCAGACATCACAGATGATATAATAGATATTAAGGAAGCACCCCAAAATAAGGAAGGGGCACAAGATAATTTAGAGTTATGGGCTAGTACCAGAAGGGGTGGATTAATTAAATTGAAAATGGATAAAGACCTAAAACAGAAGTCATTGATCCGCTATACTTCCGAAAATGGTCTTCCCAATAGCGTGGTAAGAACTTTGATTTATGATGATAATATTGTTTTTAGTGGTCACCAGGGACTGTTTAAATTTCTTGGAGATGATGTGAAAGATCCCACGAATATATTTGTGAAGGACACTACGTCAATTATCAATTATCCTGTTGAAAGTTATAATGATACCATAGGAATTTTTCGGTTTAGGCAAACTAACAATGGATCAATTTTGGTCTATTATGTGAATAACATCATTGGTATTTATGAAAAGAATAAAAATGGATACACTTGGTATGATGATCCATTTCATGCCATTGAAATAGGACAAATAAATGAAATTTATTGTGAAGATAATGGTATTAGCTGGTTGGGAGGTAGTGATGGAATTTTAGTGCGCTACGATCATTCTATTAAAAATGATTATGAAACGCAATTTTCATGTTTAGTAAGAAGGGTATCTGTGGGAAATGATTCTATGATCTATGGTGGAACCAATTTTACCAATGCTAAGGTAGGTGGTTTCAATAAATTAGCCCCTGCCTTTGAACAACCTGAAGAGCTAAAGTTAATGCTGCCATTTATTTTTAATTCGCTTACATTTCATTTTGCTGCGCCATATTTTGATCAGGAAGAAAAAAATGTATATAAGTATAAGTTGGAGGGTTTTGACAGAGAATGGTCTGATTGGTCAAAAGAAACTAAAAAGCAGTACACAAATTTACCACATCGGCTATACAAGTTTCATGTCAAGGCAAAAAATATATATGGTAAGGAAAGTACATCGTCATTTTATGAATTTTCAATTTTACCTCCTTGGTATTTAACAATATGGGCACACTTAGGTTACGTTTTAATTTTGATCGGTACTATACTCGGTCTTACCAAATTAGGACTGAGAAGAGTAGTGGCTGAAAAGATAAAATTGGAAACCTTGATTCATGAACGAACAGAGGAAATATCAGATCAGAAGAAAAGATTAGAAGAAATAAATAAGGAGTTAACTAATTTGTCATTAGTTGCCAGCGAAACCGATAATGGGGTTGCTATTGCCAGTAACGATGGTACTCTTGAATGGATAAATGAGGGGTATACAAGAATGATGGGTTACAATTTAGAAGAACTAATAGCAGAAAAGGGTAAAAATATTCGTGAGATAAGTTCATATCCCGAAATTGACAAACTAATAAATGATTGTATTCAACAAAAAAGTTCAGTTATATATGAATCAACATTAAAGAAGCAAGATGGTGAGGTAATTTATCTGTCAACGATGTTAACACCCATTTATGATGAGAAGGGGAACTTGGACAAGCTGGTGATAGTTGATACCGATATTTCTAAGTTGAAACAAATTGAAAAGCAAGTTGGTGACTTGGCGAAATTTCCTGAAGAAAATAAAAATCCTGTAATGAGAGTAGATCGAGAGGGTACAATATTATACAACAACAATGCAAGTAAAGTTTTGCTTGATCATTGGGAAAGCGGTAGTGCTAATAAACTTCCAAAAGAACTTTCAGCAGAAGTATCAACGATTTTTTCCAATGCTAAAAGTAAACATATCGAAGTGCAGGTAAATGGGCAAGTGTTTTCTCTATTGGTAGCACCTATTGAAAATGCAGATTACTTGAATATTTATGGGCAGGATATTACTGAGAAAAAGAAAGCAGAAGAAGCGATCCAGGATAAGAATGTTCAATTGGAATTGATCAATAAACATATTACTGATAGCATTCAATATGCTAAGAACATTCAGATTGCGATCTTGCCTAAGATGGAAGATTTTCAGGCGGCATTTCCTGATTCCTTTATCTTATATAAACCAAAAGCTGTTGTAAGTGGTGATTTTTACTGGTTTACAACGATTACAAAAAATGATAAAGAGTATCATATAGTTGCTGCGATTGATTGTACAGGTCATGGAGTGCCAGGTGCATTTATGTCAATGATAGGAAATGAATTATTGAATCAGATAGTTGGTGAAAAGGAAATTATTTCTCCTGCTACTATTTTGAAAAACTTACATGATGGGATCATGTTCTCTTTAAAACAGTCTCAACTTGATGCTCAAGCTAAGGATGGAATGGATCTTTCAATTTGCGTAATTGACCCGCTGAAAATGGAGATGATATTTGCTGGAGCATTGAGGCCATTATACATGATTGGAAGTAAGCCTGGTAGTAAACTAAAACAAATTAAGCCTGACAGATTGGGTATTGGTGGCGAGTTCTTTATTGAAAGAAATTTTACAAATCATAAGGTCAAATTGGAGAAAGGCCAAAAGATATATATGTTCACTGATGGCATTGTAGATCAATTTGGTGGTCCAAGAAATAAGAAATTTTTACCAAAACGATTTAGAAGGCTTCTTAGGAAAATTCATCAACTGCCTATGCCCGAGCAGCAATCAGCTATGGAAAATTCCTTGAAAGAATGGCAGGGATGGGTAGAGCAAACAGATGATATAATGGTGATAGGAATACAAATATAGCTTCTAGCTAAGAAGCTATTGGCTAACTGTCTCTTCCTTTATCCAATCCAAATATTGTTTATTGCCAGTAAGAATTGGAAAAGAAACAATACAAGGTGTATCGTAACTATGAACAGATTTTACTTTTTCGATTACATCATTTACTAGCCCTGCTTTGGTTTTTGCTATTAGAATGGCCTCGTGTTCCTCCTCTATTTTTCCTTTCCACCAGTACATTGAGGTCATGCTGTCAATTACGTTGATACATGCTACAAGTCTTGACTGTAAAAGCAATTTCCCAATCACTTTTGCTTCTTCTCGGTCTTTTGTGGTTATATAGACTAAACTGTAACGCATATTTTTA
>JAESTI010000319.1 GCA_016763665.1 Bacteroidia bacterium
AAATGGGTAAATATTGAAGGTGATCTACCAGATCTTCCTGTAAATTGGGCCTTGCTTCACCCCAAAAATTCTGAAGTTTGTTATATAGGAACCGATTTAGGAGTTTTCTACACAACTAAAATAGATAGTGCTAACACTGTTTGGCAAACAAGTAATCAAGGGTTAGCAAACTTGAGGGTTGAAATGCTGAAAATGAGAAAATCGGATTTCACTGTTGTTGCTGCTACTCATGGCAGGGGATTATATACAGGACAAATTGATTCTACTGGGAGCAATTATGAAATCACCTGGCAGGAGCGAGGTCCTAAAAATGTTGGAGGAAGAACCAGAACCATTATACAAGATCCAAATGATCCATCAGGGCAAACCTATTTGGTTGGAAGTGTTTCAGGAGGATTGTGGAAAACGGAAAATATCAATTACAAAGAAGAGGATTATGATGAGCAACCTGAAGATTCTATTCCTGATGTGCAAGCTTTTAGTTTGAACTTAAAATCCGCTAATCCTTTTAAAGATAAACTCGATATTGAGTACGAGATATTGGAAACAGAAACGATCTCAATTCGAGCTTATAATCTACAAGGTCAAATAGTTGCCAATATTATTGATGCTGAAACAAAGGAAAAAGGCATTTATTCCCTAACTTGGAACGCTCCTACTGATCTAAGAGTTGGATTATACTTTTTAGAGTTCAAGTATGGAGATAAAGAAAATTCAGTTATCAAGATCGTTAAAGCTCGATGGTAATTTATGCGTTTCCCAATTGAACTTGTATATTGCTGAAAACCAAAGTCATGTTGAGCGGAGTCGAAACATTGACCGGAAGATTTCGACTCCGCTCAATCTGACGCGATCCAGTAGTTACGTTTTCAATTGGCCAACAGGTTAATAATTTATGTCTGCAATTCTTATTAAAAATGCTTTTATCGTAAACGAAGGAGATATCTTTAAAGGGGATGTTCTCATTACTGATGGAAGGATTACCGAAATTACCGAGAACACTGAAAATTTATCAAATGCCGATGATACCAAGATCATTAATGCTGATGGGAAATACTTAATTCCAGGAATAATTGATGATCAGGTTCATTTTCGAGAACCGGGATTTACCCACAAAGCTGAAATATATACCGAAGCAAAGGCAGGTATAGCAGGAGGCGTTACTTCCTTCATGGAAATGCCGAATACCAATCCTCAAGCATTAACCCAGGAATTGTTAGAGGAAAAATATCAAATAGGCGCAGAGAGAGCACTAGCCAATTACTCTTTCTTCATGGGTGCCTCGAATGATAATATTGATGAGGTTCTAAAAACTGATCCTGAAAATGTTTGTGGCCTGAAAATTTTCATGGGTTCCTCAACCGGAGATATGCTGGTGGATGATCTCTCTGTACTACAAAATATCTTTTCCAGAACCAACATGTTGATCGCTGTTCATTGTGAAGATGAAGAAACCGTAAAACGAAATTTTAGTGATGCCAAGGAAAAATATGGTGAGGATATTCCAATATCCCAACATCCAATTATTAGGAACGAAGAAGCATGTTATAAATCCTCAAGTTTGGCTATTGAATTGGCCAAAAGATATAATGCAAGACTTCACATTCTACACATCTCAACCGAAAAAGAAATTGAACTGTTCGATAACAGTATTCCTTTGGAAGAAAAACGAATAACTTCAGAAGCATGTGTGCATCACCTTTGGTTTGATGCTGATGATTATGAAAAACTGGGAACACAAATTAAATGTAATCCGGCTATTAAAGAAAAATCTAATAAAGAAGCCATTCTAAAAGCATTGTTAGAAGATAAAATTGACATTATCGCTACTGATCATGCGCCACATACCTGGGATGAAAAACAAAATAAATATGAAACTTGTCCAGCAGGAGTTCCATTGATCCAGCATTCTTTAAATACAATGTTGGAATTTTATCACCAAAATAAAATTACGTTGGAAAAAATTGTTGAGAAAATGTGTCATGCTCCGGCAAATTGTTTTCAGGTTAAGGACCGGGGATTTATTCGCAAAGGTTATTGGGCTGATCTTGTTTTAGTTGATTTAGACGATTCATGGAAAGTTGAAAAGGACAACCTATTGTATAAATGTAATTGGTCACCGTTTGAAGGTTATGAGTTTAAATCAAAAGTCACCCACACATTTGTAAATGGAAATATGGTTTATGAAAATGGGAATTTTGAAGAATCAATAAAAGGAAAAAGGTTACAATTTGAAAGATTTTGAAAATTTATTTATTTAATAATAGTACACTGATATAACTGATGGTTATGATTTTTTAAGATTCATATTTATCAGTGTTGATCATATTTAATCATAATAATCAGCGTACTATTATATCTATTGATAAAAAATACAATAATGGAATTCGAATCAAAGTGTATTCACAGTGGGGAATTAAACGATCAAAATAATGCTCATATCCCTCCAATTTATTCCACATCAACATTTAAATTTAATTCTGCGGAAGAAGGTGTAAAAGCATTTTTAGGCGAAAATGATAATTACATTTATTCAAGATGGGATAATCCAACTGTTAATACCACTGCAAAGAAAATAGCTGAACTGGAGGCATTTAATCTTAATGATGAAAATGGTAACCCTCTTCAACTATATGGTAAAATGTTCAGCTCCGGAATGGGAGCTATTTCTACTTTGTTGTTTTCCTTACTGAAAAATGGCGATAAAATTCTTACGCATGGAACCATCTATGGCGGTAGCGCTGAACTCATGGATAAGATATTGCCAAAGTCAGGAATCACTCGTAAAAACCTTGAATTAAAAGATTTGAATTTGGTTGAGGAAACCATTAAGAACGACTCTTCCATTAAGCTTCTGTACTTTGAAACACCTGCCAATCCAACAATAGACTGTTACAATATTGAAGGTTTGTGCAGTATTGCAAAAAATTACAACATTAAAGTTGTCATTGACAATACTTTTTGCTCACCTTATTTGCAACAACCCTTTAAATATGGTGTTGACTTTTCTCTTCACTCAACTACCAAATATTTGAATGGACACGGAACTGCTATTGGAGGGGTTGTAATAGGTAAGGATATTGATTTCATGCAAAATGAACTTCAAACCACATTTAAATTAATTGGAGCAAGCCTTAGTCCTTTTGATGCTTGGTTAGTATTTAACGGAATAAATACACTTTCGCTAAGAATGGAAAAACACAGCAATAATGCATTAGCCATAGCTGCGTTTTTAGAGAAACACCCAAAAGTATCCAAAGTAAATTATCTCGGTTTAGATTCCAATCCTCAACATGAATTGGCTAAAAAGCAAATGAAACTATTTGGAGGAATGATCAGTTTTGAATTAACAAATGGATTTGATGCTGGAGCCAAGATGATGGATAACATTAAATTCTGTACACTTGCCGCATCTTTGGGAACATTAGACACTTTGATACTTCATCCTGCGTCCATGTCGCACCTAGGAGTTGATAAAGAAATCCGTGAAGAGCATGGTATTACAGATAGCTTAATACGACTATCCGTTGGAATAGAAAATGTGAATGATATTATTGAAGATCTGGAGCAGGCGTTAAACTCATGCTAGTTACTACTTCTACTTTCAAAGAATTTACCTATAGGATCATTTAATACAATAAAGCCAAGATAACCAATTCCAATCCCCACTAAACCCCCTAACATCGAGTTATTAACTTTTTTGTTACCTGCTTTTCTCATATACCCTGTAACATAGTTTTCGTTACAAAGATCAAAACAATAGGAAAGCTGCTGTTTTGAAAGACATGGCGCATGCATTTCTGAAACTGTAGCAAAAATGAGTGGTGGAATAGGAGCATACCTTACATCACCAAGTACTCCTCCTAAAAAACCTACAGCCATACCCCAGTAAAAATTACTTCCAGCTTTATAATACTGCTTGGCATCCTGCATACCACTAATTTCCATTCTTTTATCTTCAGGTTCTTGTGCAAACGGGTCATTTGGGTCTTTTTTGTATAGGATCTTATAATCACTGTTCTCATAAGTAACCATATAAACTTTTTCGGTGGGAATCATTTTGGCAGCCCCATCCTGTTTGTCGAACTTCTTGTACTTAACAAACTCATCATTTATTTCCAGCACCTTTGACTCAATTATTTTTGCATTCATGAGTAATATTTTATCCTGAGCAAGTGTACTCACAAAGAAAAATAGCAGGATAATAGATGGAAGTATAGTTTTGAAAGTTTTCATAAGCTGCTTATTTATGAAGTAAATAGGATATCAAAATTATCATAATATTTGAATTAACAAAATTAATTTCCAAAAAATCTATATTAGATTAATATAATTCGGTTATTCTTGTGCGGGTATATAAACGTTTCTTCGATGTTTTGGTTGTGTTTTCTTTCTACCAAGCACATATCCAATATTAAATCCAAATGAAATCTTATAATGTTTGAAGATTGGATGAGTATCCCAATAAAAGAACTTATCCTCATCTTTCCACATATACTTATGAATGGTTAGATTATTATAGATGATATTATATCTATAACCTATTCCTGAAAAAATATCTATTACTAATTTATCAAAAATGGAATATTTCAACCCTGAAATAACACTTAGGTTAAAATAACTTGCCCTGGTAAAAATATTAGCCCAATTATAGCTATGCATACTTATGATCGCACTTGCAAAAGAAACATGAGGGCCTATATATAATCCTTGCGGGTATCCTTGTCTTCTGGTAAGCGCTTCTTCAAAAAGAAAAAACCTATATGAAAGCTGACCTCGTATTCCTCTTACCACAACATCATTAGCAAATGTATCACCTGGAATACTATCAAGTTTATCAAACATATATATCAATAAACTTTTGCCTAAATAAGAAACACCCATTGTAACAGATTTATCATGTGCTACCGGTGTTTCATAAACCATTCTATACTCACCGGTAAATGGTATTTGACTCATTAATGGTGCAATTGGATTACTGTAAACAACCGAAATTGGCTTCGGTAAAGAATCCAATACAAACTTATTATCGCCAAAAAATAACTTGTTTTGAGATATGCCGAATAATGGAATTAAAAGAAGAAGAAATAATAATGTGGTATTTCGCTTGAGCCTATTCACCAAGTAAATTTACAAATAAAAAAAGGGAGCTATAAGCTCCCTTGTAATTCTTTAGCTTCATTAAAGCTATTTGTTAAACCGATTGGCAATATTTACAGTAATACCCATATTAAACATCGTTTCTTTAGCATTTAGGTTATCATCGGTTAATTTAGCTGAGTAAGCATATTGCATATGTATCTTCGCCCACTTGTAACCAAACCTAAATGTCATAGCAGGTTCCATAAACAAATACATACTTTGATCTAACCCAAAGATATTTTCATTTATTAAGTCTTGTTCAGTATAACCACTAGTTTTGGGAGTACTAAATTTAATACCCACTAATCTTGTACTAACTATAAAATCCACATAATCATTACTAATTCCAATGCTTGGTTGAACAAAAAACTTCATGAAACCGACGGAATACAAATTTTGATAATCTAAGGTTTGATTTATGTTTCGGATGTAATTGTAAGTTATATTACCTAACCCCCCCCACCATACACTTCCCAAATTGCATCATCACTTAAAGCACCAAAATATCCTCCGCCTAGTTCAACTAAACTACGATCATTAACATATTCATAATCGACAAAATCAAAACCATCATCATAGCTTCCCGTCCAACCTCCTGGTTTATAGTACCCATTTAACATAACGCCAATATTTTCAGTTACCGCATAAGCTCCCTGAAAGTTACTCGAACTGATCGTTCCTTTGATCTCGCCCTTTTCTTTAAATGTTGGTACATTCACCATGTTGGGTTTATACATAACTTTTGCACAACTGCTACTCAGTATTGCCAAAATTGACAATAAAAAGATCTGCCTTAACCAAGTAGAACTTTTCAGGATTTTCATGATTATTTGATTTAATGAATAAGTTATTTTATAAGATAAGCACAAATATAAAAGCAATTTAACAAAATGAAACGAAAGCCTAATTGAAAAGTTACATTTCTTATTTTAATTCTTCTTCAACTAATTCCACAATCTATTGGTAAACAAGGCTTCTCTTCTTTTTTTTTGTCCTGGGAGATTGCTTCGGCATTGTTATATCCACCGGTAAATATCTTTGATACCGTAGAGATTTAAAATATATATTAATATCCTGATCCTGCGATTAACATAGCATATACAATTATGAGTACTCCTACGCCAGCTGTACAACCTAGACCTGAACTTGTTAGATGCTTTTTTTTCGCAGTCTTTGAATATCCATTTCTAAAACATGATTCATTAACATTTTGTGGAATAGTTTTGGGTTGTGGATCTGATAAACCTGCAACTAACATCACTCCTGCCCCTCCAATAATACCTAGTAGGCATCCGCCTGCGAGCCCAGCAGCACCATAAGCAATGGAACTATTTACTTGTTCCGCATATTGGACACCTTTAATATTGCTTTGGTTACAATCAAGTTCTTGCTTATTCCCAGTGGAATTATTTACAACAGGCTTATTTGTAGTTCTTGGCTGTTCTACCTCATTATCAAAAGATTCCTTGGTTCCATTTTCATACTGAATCATGAATATCTCTGATTTTGGTATTGAATATGTTGGACCTTCCGGATTTGAATACTTTTTGTATTTGACCTCTGTTGAAGTAACTTCTAGCACCTTTACTTTGATTTCAGATGCATCCCTTTTAATTATATTGTCTTGAGAAAAAGCATAACTAAATAACAACAATAGCCCAATGGTAATTAAAGAAGTTTTCATGTTTACTTGATTAGAGGATAAACAATATTTTTTA
>JAESTI010000320.1 GCA_016763665.1 Bacteroidia bacterium
AATATTTTTGATAAAGATGAATTCATTTATCAAAACTGGGTGGATGGTAAAGCCTATGAAATAGTAGATATTGATCAACCTGATATCCGTGGTACTTATGAATTAAAGGTTGGGATCCTTAAACCATTTCAAATAAAGATTGAAGGAAATTTAAATAAGCCAACTTTTAAGTTTGCGGATTCTGATACAAGTAAAGGTAAGTTAACAGGTAAAATAAAAAGAAAGTCAATTTTATTTACATTTAAAGCGGGTAATGGTGTTGTACGATTAAGTGGTTTGGTGGATAATAATAACAACAAACCATTTCTGTATGGAGATGGCCAATTACCTAACGGCAATTGGATTAAATGGACTGCTACGCATAAAGAAGCATTCAAGAAGAAGGAAAGCGAAAAGAAAGAAGAGGAATTAAAATTAGGGGATTTAACCTATCCATTAGGAGCTTATGGTTGGAAAGAATTGCCCAAGCAGGAAACGACCTTAATTAAAAATGCTACAGTTTGGACCAATGGTCCTGAAGGTATTTTGATCAATACTGATGTCGCTATTCAAAATGGAAAAATAATTGCGGTAGGCTCGGGGCTTAATCCAACCGCTGTGTTTCAAGGTGGAGGATCCACTAAAATCATAAGTGCAAAGGGAAAACACGTAAGTTCAGGAATTATTGATGAACATTCGCACATTGCTATCTCAAAAGGTGTAAATGAGGGTACACAGGCTATAAGTGCTGAAGTGAGTATTGCTGATGTTATAAATTCTAATGATGTGAATATGTATCGACAGTTGGCAGGCGGAGTTACTGCTGCTCAATTGTTGCATGGTTCTGCGAATCCGATTGGAGGACGGTCTGCATTAATTAAGTTCAGGTGGGGTAGTAGCCCAGAAAAGATGAAAATTAAAGATGCTGACGGGTTTATCAAATTTGCATTGGGCGAAAATGTAAAGCAGGCTAATTGGGGAGACAACAAAAAAACACGTTTCCCACAGACTAGAATGGGGGTGGAACAGGTTTATTTTAATGCCTTTACCAGAGCAAAACAGTACCAAAAAGCACATGAAGATTATAACAAGCTTTCCAGAAAACAACAGGAGAATGCGGTTGCGCCTAGAGTTGATTATGAAATGGAAGTTTTGGTCGAAATCTTAACTGGTTATAGACATATCACTTGTCATTCTTATGTGCAGTCAGAAATAAATATGTTGATGAAGACAGCAGAACATTTTGGATTTAAGATCAATACTTTTACACACATACTAGAAGGATATAAGGTGGCAGATAAAATGAAGGCTCATGGTGCAGGAGGTTCTTCTTTTTCGGATTGGTGGGCATATAAATACGAAGTAATCGATGCCATTCCATATAACGGAGCAATTATGAATAAAATGGGAGTGGTGACAGCTTATAATTCCGATGATGCTGAAATGGGTAGAAGGCTTAACCAAGAAGCAGCTAAAGCTGTTAAATATGGTGGTACTTCTGAAGAAGATGCATTTAAGTTTGTAACTCTTAATCCTGCAAAACTTCTACATGTTGATAATAGAATGGGAAGCATTGAAGTTGGTAAAGATGCAGATGTTGTGATTTGGTCTGATAATCCGTTATCTATATATGCTAAATGTGAAAAGACCTTTGTGGATGGTATTTGTTATTTTGATGTAGATAGAGACAAGGAATTACGCAAAGAGATCAAGACAGAAAGAGCACGGCTTATCCAAAAAATGCTAAAAGCAAAGAAAGCAGGGGCTAAAACCCAAAAGCCTAAAAAGAAATCTCCTCATCTTTATCATTGTGATGATATTGAGGATTACTTGGTGGAGTAAAACTTAAACCCTAGGGTTGTTAACTTGCCAATTACCATAATGTGAGTCAGACTGAGCGGAGTCGAAGTCTACAGGCTACATATTCCAACTCCGCTCAATATGACGGTGTTCTTGTAAGTTTTAGCGAATTCATTATACCTCCCTTACCATCAACTTATCAGTAAGTTGTTTCAAGTGCTCTTTTTTTGATTCTTCAACAGAGACTTTGGAAAGATTTGCGATTGCTTTATTGTAATACTCGTCAATCACGCATTCTGTAATAGTTCTAATATTCAATTGGTCATATATTGCGGTGATCATTTCAACTTTTTGTTCATTTTCTTTTGATTCCAACCAACTATTTAGCTCTTCAGAAGTTGAATTTTGTGCTAATTCACGAGCTTTGATCAGTAAATAAGTTTTTTTGTTGGCAATAATATCACCTCCCACTTGTTTGCCGAATTTACCTGATTCACCGTATACATCCAATAGATCATCTTTGAGTTGAAAAGCAATCCCAATATTAATACCGAAATTATACAACTCTTGTGCATCAGTATCGGAAGCATTACCAATGATGGCCCCCAATTTCAAACTGCAAGCAAGTAGTGTTGCAGTTTTTGCTTGGATCATATGAATGTATTCTTCAATTGATACATCATTACGCTCTTCAAAATTCATATCATATTGCTGGCCTTCACAAACAATCAACGCTGATTCATTGAAAAGACTTAGCACATCTTTTATGATATCATTTCTAACTTTTGAAATGTATTGAACGGATTTGATAAACATTGTATCTCCTGAAAGAATTGCAATATTCGTATTCCACTTTTCATGAACAGTTGGTTTGGATCTTCGCAATGGAGCGTTATCCATAATGTCATCATGAAGTAAGGTGAAATTGTGAAACATTTCAATGCCAATGGCGGTATCAATAGCTTGATCAATATCTCCACCAAACATTTCACAGCCAATTAAAACCAGTGTTGGCCGAATTCTCTTTCCACCTAAAGATAAAATGTATGAAATAGGTTCATAAAGCTCCTTAGGACTCTTACTGTATTCAATAGAATTTAATGCATTTTCAATTTTGTCCGGTATAGTTAAGGTAGAGACCATTATTTCCATTACTAATTACTATTCATTTTTAGATCTTCAAATTAACGAATTTTCAAATTGACAAATTCTCAAATTAATTATATCAACTCAAAATCAATGTATCGTTTTATTAGGTCGATATTTTTTATCCTTACTTTAACCGGATCACCCAGTTGATATTTTTTCTTGTTCCTCAAACCAATAATACAATAGTTCTCTTCATCCACTTCATAAAAGTCATCATCTATATCTTTTAATCTTACCAGACCTTCACACTTATTTTCTGATAGTTCAACAAAAATTCCCCAGGTACTGATTCCTGAAATGATACCGTCAAAAGTCTCACCAATGTGATCTTGTAAATATTCCGCCTGTTTAAATTTGATTGAATCTCTCTCTGCCCTAACCGCGTTTCTTTCCTGCTCTGATGAATGCTGACATTCTTGTTCTATTTTATTTTGATCTACTTTTTTGCCATCGTTCAAATAATGGAACAATAAACGGTGCACCATCATATCAGGATATCTTCTTATCGGTGAGGTGAAATGCGTATAATGATCAAACCCTAATCCATAGTGGCTTGCTGACTCAGAAGTGTACACCGCTTTAGCCATTGCTTTTACTGCCAATGTTTGAAACAAATGATCTTCCTTTTTGCCATTTACATCTTTCAATAATTTATTCATTGACTGGGCAGTAGTTTTATGAGTAGAAGTATTGATCTTATATCCAAAACTCTTGATGAATCTGGAAAAATCTCGAAGCTTTTCTTTAGGTGGAGGGTCATGAGCGCGGTAAACAAAGTTATGTTTTTTTGATCCACTTTTTATTTTATAAATGAACTCAGCAACTTTGCGGTTAGCAAGCAGCATAAAGTCCTCCACCAAATGATTGGAGTCTGCCATTGTTTTTGTATAAACACCTATGGGTTTCTTATTTTCATCCAACTTGAATTTAACTTCTTCGGAATCAAAAACGATTGAGCCTTCATTAATTCTCTTAACTCTCAGCTTCTTGGCTAAACTATTTAACAGATGAATATCTTTTGCATATGGATTGTTTTGATCTTTATTTTCTATCACATCTTGCGCTTGCTCATAAGTAAACCTATTGTTAGAATGAATGACTGATTTTCCGAACCAACTGGTCAGTACTTCAGCATTATTGTTCATCTTAAAAATAGCTGAAAAGCAAAGTTTGTCTTCATGTGGACGCAATGAGCACACCTCATTAGAAAGTTTTTCCGGGAGCATTGGGACAACCCTATCCACTAAATAAACAGAAGTGGCTCTTTTGTAAGCTTCTCTGTTTAAAGCTGAATCTTCAGTTACATAATGAGTGACATCTGCAATATGAACACCAATTTCATAATTGCCATTACCCAGAGATTTTATTGAGAGGGCATCGTCAAAATCTTTAGCATCAACTGGATCAATAGTAAAAGTGGTTACATCACGCAGATCTTTTCTTCGTTTGATCTCTTCAATTGGAATCTTCAAGGAGATATGTTCTGCTTGTTTTTCTACTTTGTGTGGAAATTCAGTATTAAACCCGTATTCAACTAATATTGAGCTAATTTCAGTTTCATTTTCTCCTGGGTTTCCTAATACTTCAATAATCTCTCCATATGGGTTTTTCTTGTTATCATCCCATCTTGTAATTTTTGCAATTGCCTTTTGTCCATTCTTAGCATTTTTCAATTCGGCTAGAGGTATGTAAATATCAAAAGGCATTTTTCGACTGTCAGCAATTAAAAAGGCGAAAGTAGAGCCAATATCCAATCTACCTACATATTCCATTTTTGCGCGTACCAGCACTTCTAATATTTCGCCCTCAACAATTTTTGTTTTTTTCTTCGCAAAAACATACACTTTAACTTTATCACCGTTCAGAGCAGTGTTCAGGTTTTTTGGAGCAATGAGAATTTGTTCATTGATCTCTTCGGATTGTACAAAACAAGCACCTGTAGCACTTGCGGTAAGTGTGCCTTCAACGTAACTTCCTGTTGTCTTTAACTTGAATTTCCCAGGTTGAACCTCTATTATATGCTCATGTTGTTTAAGATTTTCTAAAACTTGCTGTACGAGTTTACGCGCATGCCGATCTTTAATATTCAGCTTTTTGGCAACTTGTTTGTAATTGAGTGTTTTTTTAACGCTTTGGCTAAAAGTTTTGAGAATTGCAGTTTTGAGGTCTATCTTTCCCGTCTTTTTCTTCTTTTTCCCCGACATTTTAATTTTTATGATGAAATGATTCTAATATACGAATAGCTTGTAGCCTATAGCAAATAGACAATAGTAACGAATCAAAGAATACACTAATTAACGATTTTACGAATCTTACTCTGCATTTTCTTTCTTTTTTCGTTTAGCTTGTACAGCTTCAATTACTTCTAATTTTCCGGTTGGGATGGCTCGTATTAAATGTTCTGTGTATTCGGTTCCTGGGTTTGCGTAAATTTCATCTGCAAGCCCCAATTCTTCTATCTTGCCGTTATTCATCACGATCATTCTGTCAGACATAAACTTAACTACAGAGAGGTCATGCGAAATGAATATGTAAGTAAAGCCAAATTCTTCTCTAAGTTCATTTAATAAGTTAAGGACTTGAGCCTGAACGGAAACATCCAAGGCAGAAACAGATTCATCACAAATAATAAAGCTCGGATTAACAGCTAACGCACGTGCGATACAAATTCTTTGTCGTTGGCCTCCTGAGAACTCATGAGGATAACGATTGAAATGAATTGCACTCATGTTCACTCTTTCGAGTAATTCTATCACTTTTGATTTTCGTTCTACATCGCTGGAGTATATTTTATGAACCTGCATCGGCTCCATTATTGCTGCACCAATTGTTAATCTTGGATTAAGCGATGAATATGGATCCTGAAAGATGATCTGTATTTCCTTTCTAATACTTCTTAATTCTTTTGGAGTCAACCTTGCAAGGTCTTGGCCCTTGTATATTATTTCTCCAGCAGTTGGTTCAATTAACCTTAAAATGGTCCTTCCAAGTGTTGTCTTGCCACATCCTGATTCTCCTACCAAACCTAAAGTTTCTCCCGGGTAAACCTCAAAAGTAACATCATCAACTGCTCTCACATGATTGGTAATCCTACTAAAAAGTCCTTTTCTGATCGGGAAGTAAGTTTTAACACCTTCGACTTTCAAAATAGGTTCTCGCTCATATAATTTTTTATGTCTTGCGCTAGTTTGTTCTTTTGTAATTATCAGTTCATTGATCGTTTCATCTACGGTTTTCTTGATCTCAACCAAATTGCCTTCAGCATCGACTTGCATAAAATCACTTACTGTTGGTAATACGTACAATCTTTTGTCGAGAGGTGGCCTGCATGCTAAAAGTCCTTTGGTATATGGATGTTTTGGGTTTGCGAAAATATCATAAACCTTTCCTTGCTCAACGATTTTACCTTGATACATTACTATTACCCTGTCTGCGATCTCTGCAATAACGCCCAAATCATGAGTGATAAAAATAATGGACATGTCATATTCATCCCTCAAATTACGCATCAGGTCAAGAATAGTAGACTGAACTGTTACATCCAGAGCTGTGGTTGGTTCATCTGCGATGAGAATACTAGGATTACATGACATCGCCATAGCGATCATCACCCTTTGTTTTTGTCCGCCAGACAACTGGTGAGGGTAGGAGTCAAGCAGTTCATCAGGACGTGGAAGTTCTACTTCTTTGAACAACTCAAGTGTTTTGGCCCTTGCTTCTTTCCTATTTATTTGTTGATGAAGCATAATTGCTTCTGAAACTTGATCTTCACAAGTACAAACTGGATTAAGGGAGGTCATAGGTTCTTGAAATATCATAGCTATTTCATTACCTCTATATGCTCTCATCTCTTTCTCAGAGAGTTTTAAAAGATCTACATTTCCTTTCTCTTTTGAATTAAAGATGATCTCACCTCCAGTGATATTACCCGGAGGGGTTTGTATCAGTCGCATAATGGCAAGAGAAGTTACCGATTTGCCAGAACCAGATTCTCCAACTATACCAACGGTCTCTCCCTTATTTAAGAAAAAAGTAGAATTGTCAACAGCTTTAATGATACCATCTTCTGTTCTAAACTCAACTTCTAGTTTGTTGACTTGTAATAATTTATTATCATCCATTTTTACGGGCAAGGTGTGTAGTTTTTATAACCGGCACTTTATTTATAAAGGTAGCAAAAATATCGAATTACCTCTTATTAAACAATGGCTACGTTTGTTTGTGTTAATATTGGCTCTCCTTTGAATTTCAGCAGGAGTTGTGCAACTGTGATCACATCTTTTTGGCAGTATTCTACAATACGTTTAAGATCTTTTTCTTCCCAGTAAACTCTTGAAACATCACTTCCATCAATGTCATCTTTGGGAGTAGGAATTTGAAATATATTGGCTAATAAATTCAGAGAAGTGTAATTCTTGTAGTCGCCAAATTTCCACAATTCCATAGTGTCTAAATGAGAAATTTCCCAAGGCTTTTTCCCTGCTATGTTTAATTTGCCAGGTAGCTTTACGTTGTGAATCAACATTCTTCTGGCAATGAATGGAAAATCGAACTCTTTAGAGTTGTGGCCGCACAAAATATGATCAGGAGTGTTAAAGTGTTTGTTGAGCATACTTGCAAATTCAGTCAAAAGCACTGCTTCATCCTCATCGTAAAATGATTTAATACGTACATCCCATTTGCCATTCTCATTTCTAAGATAACCGGTGGAAATACAGATGATCCTTCCAAACTCGGCGTATATCCCGGCTTTGTTATAATATTCCTCAGCTGTTGTATTTCCCTTTTCTCTTAAAAATCTTGTTTTCTGTGACCATAACTCTTGCATTTCAGGTGTTAGGTCATTGAAATATTGATGAATTGGTGCTGTTTCTATGTCTAATAAGAGGACATTTTTAAGATTGATGTGATCTAACATTCTTACATTAACTTTGAGAGGTTGGTGTTGGAAT
>JAESTI010000321.1 GCA_016763665.1 Bacteroidia bacterium
AGTAAGTAAAAGCGATCAAGTGTTAGATTCTCTTAATAACCTGATTACAAATACAGGATCAGATACGGCTAAAGTTAGATTGTTAAATATTTTAAGTAGAAAAATTAGAATTAATCAGTCTTCACTTGCTATTGAATCTGCATTTAATGCAATTGAGATAATCGAAAAAATTGAGCAGGAACAAAGCATCAATACAAATGTCATAGAATTACTTAAGGCAAAATCATATGTTAATTGCGGAATGGCTTATTGGACCAAAGGTGCATATGATCAGGCATTAAAATATCTTAACAAAGCTTTAGAAATTCATCAGAATTTGAATAATGAACAGGGTTTAGCTGATGTATATAATTACTTAGGTAATACATATTTGGGTAAGGCAAGTTATGATAAAGCTTTAGATTATTATTATAAGTCATTAAGGTTATATGAGAAGTTAGAAGATCGGGAAGGGGTTGGAATATGTTATGGAAATATTGGCAATGTTTATTGGTCGCAGGATGAATATGATCAGGCACTGGAGTTTCATCTTAAATCATTGGATATTGATATTGAACGTGAAAATATCAATGGTATAACTATTTCTTATGGTAATATCGGTATTATCCACATTTTAAAGGGAGATCTGGATACTGCACTTTTCTATTTACTGCAATCACTTGATGGTTATAAACAAATGGATGACAAGGGAGGAGTGGCTTCAACATATAATAACCTTGCAGTAGTACAAAAGAAAAAGGGAGACATTTCTGGAGCGTTGAAATATTTATTTGAAGCATTAGAAATTGCACAAGAGATAGATAGTCAAATATTAATTGCTTCCACCTACAACAATATTGGTGACAACTATTCAAAAATGGGTGAAACAGAAATTGCAGTTAAGTACTTGAATTTGGGGATTGATTTGGCATTGAAAATGAAAGCTAAATATAATCTTCAAACATTGTACCATAGCCTTGCCACTGCATACGAGTATGCCGAAGATTATAAACTGGCTTACAAATATTACCAGAAATATTCAGACTATTTAGACTCTGTTTATAATGAGGACAAAGCAGCTAAAATTGCTGACTTAAGAACAACATATGATCTGGAATCAAAAGAGAAAGAGATAGAAATACTTACAAAGGAAAATGAGATCAAGGCACTTCTTAACCTAAAGCAGGAGGCAGATTTACAAGAAAAGCAATATATCATTTTTGCGGTTATAGTATTCTTAGGCTTGGCAATGGCATTAGCATTTCTGTTGTACAATAGGTATCAAATTAAGGCTAAGGCCAATAACTTGTTGGAAGAAAAGAATCAGGAGATCAGCACTAAAAACAAACATATTACAGATAGCATTTCATATGCAAGCAGAATACAAACTGCCATTTTACCACCAATGAAGCAACTGAATAGCAGTTTACCTGATTCATTTGTCTTTTATAAGCAAAAAGAGATTGTGAGTGGAGATTTTTACTGGTTTACAAAATTATCTGATAATGAAGTTATTTTGGTGGTTTGTGATTGTACAGGTCATGGTGTTCCCGGAGCCTTTATGAGCATGATAGGAAATGACCTTTTGAATCAAAATGTACTGGAAAAGGGTATCACTGATCCTTCGCAGATATTGAATAATTTACACTCAGGAGTGCGATTTGCTCTTCGACAAGAAGGTGCTGACTCAGAAGCAATGGACGGAATGGACATATCTTTATGTAAAATAAATGTGCTAACTAAAAATATCGAATTTGCAGGAGCACATAGGCCTTTATGGATAATTAACAACGAAGCAGAGAATGGAAGTGAAAAATTGAGAATATTTAAAGGTGATAAAATTGGTGTTGGGGGCTTGGAAACTAAAGAACGAAACTTTAAAAATCAGGATATTGCAATTGATAATGGTGAAACTATTTACATGTTTTCTGACGGGTTTGCAGATCAATTTGGTGGTCCAAAGAATAAGAAATATAAAGCTGCCAACTTTAAAAAATTAATAACAACATTAAGTACCCTATCAATTAATGATCAAAAAGAAAAATTGGAAACAGAGCTAAAAGCCTGGAGAGGAAACTATGAACAAACTGATGATATTACGGTCATAGGGTTTAAATTAACGTGAGTGCATAAATTCAATAATAGAGTATAGATAATCAATTGCTTACATGTTTTTATAGCACACTGATGACACGGATTACACTGATAATTACAGATAGAATATGAATAAAGATCATTGTATATCTGCTAAATCAGTGTCATCTGTGTGCTATATGTTTGCTCATACTACTTCTTCAAATACAAATAATCCAAATAATAGAGAATTTTTATGGATAATGTATTCGACTGGGGAGCAGTAACAACCCCTCTAAAATTTTCATAATAATTGCTAACTAATGCGTCTTGTTGATCAAGAATGGCATTTTTCCAAACTAGATTGGCGGAGCTTCCGGGTGAAAATTCCCAGCTTAATATCCAATCAACATTAAATGCGTTAAAGCTGGTGTTTCTTTCTTCAGTGTATTCCGAAGGACCTAAATAACCATCTTCTTCTAATATGTGGTAAGAGTTATATTCTACAGTAGACCAATAATGCCTTAACCTGATGTCTAAGAATAATTTATTGGTGAAAATGTACTGTAATGAGATGGTTTGCGTAAATGTATTGACATCTCGTTTCCCGAAAATAATATTTCCTGAGGTATCAAAAGCAGCGAATCCCTCATTATTGGGTTTCATAATATATCGAAATCCATATATCATGGAGGCGTGGTTGTTGATCCTAAATCTTGGTTTAATACCAAAGCCAATTCTTTTTCTGTCACTATTAATATATAACCCGAGGTCAATGTTTCCATCAAGTGCAAATCTTTTTCTAAAATCAGAGGAAAACCAAAAGCCAATGTTATATCCAGCGGGTTGCTTGAAGTATCTACCGCTAACTCTTGGCTCATAATAGTCATAGGATTCAATGGGTTTAAAACCTCCCCATGTTCCTAAGCTAAGATAATTGGTCATTGTAGTATTTATATTTCCCCATAAACTGAAATTTGTAAATACGTTTGGACTGTAAAGCTGGCTGTAGTTTGCGCCAATAGAGGTGTAAAGATTCAGGAATTTCCAGAATTTCGTGTATTTATCATGATCAATATAAAGGTTATAATTAACTTCATTATTACTTCTAAGAAACCCCATGTCATTGGGATCATAAGTATCATTTTCAATATATTGGGAGATTCCGTATTTGGTGTTACCACCAATTTTATTTATAGACCAATTTGAATTGAATCCCAAGCTTAGTTTTTTTGAAGTTGAATCAACCATTTCATAAACTTGGCTAACTGCAGTATTGCCCTCAAATGATAATGAATTTGCCTTATTATAGAATTCAAAATCTGTAGCTGTAACATTGGCATCCCGACTCCCTGCCGACCTTGTAGTATTTGTATTAATAATACTAATAAAAGAACTGTTTTTAAGTGACTTATCAAAAACAATTAAATTGTAGTTCGTCAATGGCTCCGTCAATATTTTTCGCTCAGTGCCTTCAGCTTTTAAAATGGTGGCATAAGTATTCTTGCTTACGGCATTTAGAAATCCAAACCCAAAACCATTAGAAGTCCTTCCTGATATTTTTGTGGCATTATATAGGCTTGCATCTCTGGGATTATTGAGGATGGTTTCCCCATCGTTTAATTCACTTGATACGGAATAATACCCCTCTGGAATTCCTCCAATTCTTCTGGAGTAAAAAATACCTCCCCTTTTAAATAACTCGGTTCCTTCGGTAAAAAATGATCTGTTTTCCTGGTAATATATCTCAAAAGGGGAAAGGTTTAAGACTTCATTATCTGATTTGACTTGGCCAAAATCAGGGATCAGCATCATATCCAAAGTAAAACTTTCGTTCAGTCCGTATTTTAGATCCATGCCTCCATTAATAGACTGGGCATAATTGCTTTGTCCTGAAACGTTGTAAGGATAGTGATTAATGTAAGATGATACGTAAGGCGTAAAAGACAAACGGGGAGGGGCTTTGATATCTGTTAATCCTGTTAGAATTCCAAACTGATTAATAAACCCGGAAATGGTTGGATCAATTTTATTCCAATAAGATGATTCACGTGTTCGTCTTATTTTTCTATAAAAATTTAAACCCCATGTTTGCTTTAGTTTTTCGGGAAACCTAAGAGCAGAATAGGGAATTTTCATTTCTGCGAACCATCCTTCATTAGTGACACTTATTTCTGAATCCCAAACGGCATTCCATAAAATGTCTGTATTTCCTGATGTAAACTTAGCATCTCTTTGAACACCTGCTGCGGTTACGAAAAAACCAAATCCATTGATGTCATCATCAAATGTATCAAACATTACGCCGAATATGTCTGTATTACCCCATTGGTCACGTTTGCCTAATTCCCTTAGTACGCTGTCAGCAGAAACATCTTGCATGTGTGCACCTATATAGATTGCTTCATCATCATAAACTAATTTAACCTTGGTTCTCTGTGATGCCATTTGCCCAAGATTTGGTTCCTTTTGAATAAAAACTGTGGCAATTGGTTTATTTCTCCATGCTTCTTCATCCAATTTGCCATCAATTTTAGGCGGAGAGCTAATTCTTGTTGCCTGTAAAACTTGTTGAAAGTTTTGAGAGAAAGACATGCAATTTATGCTCAATAAAGAAATGAGAATAATGAATTTAAGGTTAAGCACTAAGTTTATAAATAGGTGAATTAAATAGTAATGAAAGTAAGATAAAAATAAATTGTGAAATAATAGTTTTTATGGGTTGCCAATCTTATATCAATAAAAGAGTACTTGTTGTCTTTTTTCTTTTTTCGAAATTTTGTTTTTAACTGTTACCTTTTTATATTTACATTGATACATAATAATTAAAAACCAAAATGCCTTCAGTTCTTCCTGCATATCAATTTGATGTTTTTGTCAGCTACCGTCATAACGAAGCAATTCTTGAATGGGTAAAAGAATTTTCCTCAAAACTGCAACAAGAATTAGACACCACTTTAAAGGAAAACCTATCAATTTATTATTACAACATAGAAACTGAAGGCAACCTTGCCTATCAGGAAATGGAGCAAGCTATAACCGAGAAGCTTAAGGCAGTAATATTTATTCCTATTATTTCTACAGGCTACTGTGATCCTAAGAAAGATGCATGGCTAAAGGAATTTATGACATTTAAGCAAATAGCTTCTAATGATGATATTGGATTAAACGTACAAGTTGGTAATGGTAATCAGCTAAGCAGGATATTACCGGTAATGATTAACCATGTAGAGCAAGGCGATATTAAGCAAATAGAGAATGAGATTGGTGGATTTATCAGATCCATTGATTTCATTTATGAAGGAATGGAAGGTGTTAACAGGCCTTTGCGTTCACGTGATGATGATGTGTTAGCAAGAAAATCTTCAACCTTATATAGAAATCAAATCAATAAAACTGCCAATGAAATATCTAAAACCATAAGGCAGGCAAAAGTGAAATTAGGAATTGAGGTATCGGGCCAACCACAAGTATCAACAAAGGAAAAAGAACATACTAATACTTCATTGACTCCAACTGCAAACGGAGACGTGGCTAAACAAACTGTTTTCTTAGGATGGACTGCTGAAGATTGCATTGGAAAGAGAGATGAATTGGCATTGATCTTACAAAAAGCGGGA
>JAESTI010000322.1 GCA_016763665.1 Bacteroidia bacterium
ACCACCAGCATTGATTCTTCACGCTCAGCGTCATTAATGGTTTTGGCGATATGGCCCATATCCTCAACGACTGAGTAGTTATTATCCATTTCTATCCACTTTAGTATTTTTTCTTTTTATACAACTCTCTGCACTCGCACAATTTGAATTCAACAACAACTGTGAAGAGGCTTACCAGAATATCTTAGCTCTACGCATTGATGATGCTAAAAATATCATTGAAAAAGAAAAAACTGTCAATCCTGATAATCTCACTGTACTTTATCTTGAAAACTTCATTGATTTCTTCACGATCTTTCTAAATGAAAATGAAGAAGAGTTCAAAAAACTGGAGGTTAATAAGGATATTCGGCTGAAAAAGTTAGATGATGCCTCAAAGAACACTAACTCCCCTTTTTATTTATTTATCAAAGCAGAAATTGAACTTCAATGGGCATTTGCAAGACTAAAGTTTGGTGAATTCTTTAATGCGGCTTACGAAATTTACAAAGCATATAACCATTTAGAAAAGAATATCGAAAAATACCCAAACTTTCGCCCTAATTATAAAAGTATGGGGCTGCTACACACTTTAATCGGCTCAATTCCTGACAAATATAAATGGGGGGTAGACTTGATCGGTATGGAGGGAGACCTTGATCAAGGCATTAACGAATTAACGGAATTAATGAAAAACCCCCCAACGGAGTATAAACATATTGATTCTGAAGTCAAGATACTTTTATCATTTATATTAAAATATTACCGAATGTTTGACCATGATTCAAGGCAATATTTGAACGCTACCAAACATGACAGCTCAAGCCTATTGTGGGTATTTTGTAAGGCTGATGAACTAATGGTAAAAAGAGAAAATGAAACAGTAATAAAACTATTGGAAAACAGGCCAACAGATGACGGTTATTTACCATTTTACTTTTTGGATTACTTAACCGGTATTTCAAAATTGAAGCGTTTAGATTCTGATGCCAATGAGCCTTTGGAATATTTTATCGAACACTTTAATGGATTGAACTATATAAAATCCGCTTATCAGAAACTTGCATGGCATTATTTAATTAATGACGATCCAGAGAAATACCATTACTATATTAACTTTTGCAAAGACAACGGAGATACTTTTATTGATGATGATGTGCAGGCACTCAAAGAACTGGAAAGTGGTGTAGTACCCCATAAAGACATACTAAAAGCCCGCCTGCTCTTTGATGGAGGTTATTTTGAAAAAGCAGATAAAATTCTAAACGAAATTCCTGAACAGTCTCTTACCACGGAGAAAAATAAAGTTGAACTTATTTATAGAAAAGCTCGCTTACTACACGAATGGGGTAAGCCTGATGAGGCTATTCCCTATTATGACCAAACCTTAGTTAATGCAATTGAACTGAAATTCTACTTTGCAGCTAACTCAGCTTTACAACTTGGTTATATTTATGAAAAACGACAAGATTACAAAAAGGCTAAAGTTCATTATGAAAAGTGCATCGACATACATGATCATGGCTACAAATCATATCTTGAATTCAAGTCTAAACTCGCTTTAAACAAATTGGAAAATGATCATCCGGAGTTGTTTAATTAATCTGTCTCTAAACGAATAGATTTTTTTGACAACACACCCTTTAACATCCCCCTTAGTCCCCCTTATAGAAAGGGGGATTGCTCTTAAGAGGTGAATATAGGTATTTTGGTTTTTAAGCACTTCTCAAATCAAAAATCGTTAATCCTTGTTCGAAATTCTTTATCCCTAACATTTAAATACAGACACTAATTAGGCACCAGATCACAAAACCAAAAGCCCTTCGTATTTCCAGCACCGGTACACACATGATCATCGGAGGTTTTGATTTCTAATGGTTTGTATAACTTCTCTCCTATTTGAAATTCGATTTTTTTCTTAAAGATCGGGCCATCAAATGTAAATGAATGGAATTCTCCATTTTCACCACAAGGATCCACAGTATCAGGAAGATCAGCAACAAATGATGCATCAATAACCCTACCGACCATGTCTTCTCCCAAATATCCATCATTGATACAGCACGTAATTGTTTTAAACCCACTTTCAATAAATTCGTTTATTAAATCCTTGGTATCCATTTTCCATAATGGAAACAATCCACTTAATTCTACTTTCTTCAGATTATTTTCTCGCCACTGCTTAAGGTCTTCTAAAAAAATATCTCCAAATACAACTTGTGTAATACCTTTCGCTTTATATTTTTTCAAAATCACCCTCATGTTTTCTTCATATTCCTCATTGGTACTTTCCTTACCCACATACATCTTCTCTAACGGAATTCCTATTGATCTCACTTGTTCATCAAGTAATTCTTCCCTGACCCCATGCATGGAGATCCTTTTATAATGCTCATTAATAGTAGTAAGTAAAGCTACAACTTCATATTTATCGCTTTTCAGGACTTTATGCAAACACAAAGCCGAATCCTTACCTCCACTCCAACAGAATAGTACTTTTTCTTTCATGATTAGTTGATTAGCTGATAGCACATAGTTAATAGCTTATAGCGTTCTATGTATAGTTGTTTCAATCTCTATACATTCTATGTATGTGCTTTTTTAGTTCATTTTTTCAAATCCTCTCCCAACCCAAAATATTATATGTATTACCGCTGGCAGAAAGACCCAAAACAATGTAAAAAATAGTCCTCTTTTAAACATTTTGGGGGCATATGTTTTGCTTTTTTGTCGAAATATTTCTGTAAACCAACCCAAACTATATCCCAAATTACAAATGATCGCAAAGCCAATAATTGCAATTGGTTCTTGGAGGTCTTCTCCAGGTTCCAGATTAACAAGGGCAAGCATGATTACCATACTTAATATTCCTGAAATTAATACAATTAAATTGTATAGAATCCTGCGTACCTCCCACCATCCTATAATTTGAAATAAGTTTCGGTCTTCATTTTTTACTTGCAACAAAAAGTCAAAGATTCTTTTCATTATTCAAATTGTACATACCTATTAACTATGTGATATCAGCATTTTACAAATATCTTTCACCAACCCCGGACCTTCATATATAAAACCAGTATAAATTTGTATCAAATCTGCTCCAGCTTCTAATTTTGCCAAAGCATCCTCTGCAGACATAATCCCCCCCACTCCAATAATTACGATTTCTTTGTTTGTCCTATCTGCAATGTATTTAATCACTTCATTTGAACGGTCTTTTAAAGGCTTTCCGCTTAATCCACCGTCTCCAATTGCATCTACTCTAATTTGATCGGTTTGCAGGTCTTCTCTTTGAATGGTTGTATTAGTAGCAATAATTCCATCTATTTTAGATTCTTGTACTACTTCTATAATTTCATCCAACTGCTCATTACTAAGATCAGGAGCTATCTTTAACAATATAGGTTTGCGCTTATCCTTTTCTGAGTTGATTTCCTGAAGCCTTAATAATATTTTCAGCAGACTCTCCTTTTCCTGAAGTTCACGCAAATTCGGGGTATTGGGCGAGCTGACATTCACCACAAAATAATCTACATGATCAAAAAGTTCATTGAAACAGATTTCATAATCAACTATAGCCTGGTCGTTTGGCGTTGTTTTATTCTTGCCAATGTTTCCACCGATAATAAAGTTAGGTTTTCTATTATCCAACTTTTTCTTAATCTTCTCAACACCCTCATTGTTAAAACCAAGTCTATTGATCAAGGCTTCATCTTTGGGCAACCTAAATATTCTTGGTTTAGGATTTCCGGGTTGAGGTTTTGGAGTAACTGTTCCTATTTCGATAAAACCAAATCCAAAATTTGATAATTCGTCATATAAAACTGCATTTTTGTCAAAGCCCGCGGCTAAGCCAACAGGGTTTTCAAATTTCAAACCCAAAAATTCTCTTTTTAACTTATCATCTTTAACATTATATACCGCTCTGATAAATTGCTTAACAAATGGCACTTTGCACTTTATTTTCAGAAAAGTAAACACCAATTTATGTGCAACTTCAGGGTTGAAAAGAAAAAGAAATGGTTTGGCCAGAATTCTATACATCTTCAAAATTTCAGCAAAGTTAATGAGAGTCCCTCTATAAAGTTCAAAAAAAAGAAAAGAAAACTATGTTTTTTTGATAACACACCCCTAACCCCTCTCAAGAGGGGAATATTGGTATTTGTTTTTAAGAAGTTATAAATTAGGGA
>JAESTI010000323.1 GCA_016763665.1 Bacteroidia bacterium
CCATTTGTGAGATTGAGATCAGAAGCATTGATGATTTGAAGGTGGATTCCCGCACTTTCTTTTTTGTCTATAAAAAGTTCAACCCTTCTACCCATTAGGTCGTACAATGCCAATTGTACATTTGAGGGCATGTCCAGTTTAAATGCAATCGTTGCCTCATTGAGTATTGGATTGGGATAAACCTTCAACATAATGTCATTGCTCAATAATTCTTCTTCTATTCCTGTTACACATACCGCATCAACCGTTATACTCCATGTGTAAGTTTGAGAATTACTACATGAGTTTGTAATCATCACACTCCCGTTATATGACCCTGCCGTTGTATAGGTAAGATTCACAGGAGTAATTGAATTATTGGTAGTTACATTAGTTGTTCCGTCACCAAAATCCCACACATAAGAGGTACCACCTAAGCCATAAAATAGAACAGGTTCTCCCACACAAGGGTTTTCAGAATTATTACTCCACCAGAACTGTCCGTCAACTGGAGCATTGTTATTAATAACAACGGGATTAGCTGTACCAGTAACACTATTTCCACATCCGTTTGTTATGGTAAGTATGGGCGAATAGTTTCCAATAGATGAATATGTATATCTAGCAATATCAAAATTGTTAAATCCATCATTAAACACATTGGTAATTGTAGTCGTATTCCCATCATCGAAATCCCAAAGATATGACGCTCTCTGCGATGGCCAAGCCCAAAATATAACCTCATCACCGGGACATGTGTTATCGGGCGATACCCAGAAAGTAAAATCAGCAATATCGGGATATACGTTATTGCCAACAAATACCGAATCGTAATAGGTAGTGGTATCATTTCCGCAGGTTAGCGTCAGGGAAATGTTATAATTCCCAGTAGAACTAAAACTGTGAGGCGCCCAAGCAGTAGTAGCTGTTGCTCCATCGCCATAATCCCAACTATATGAATCGAGAGGAGATTGTGTATATGCGGCAAAAATGACCTCATCACCTGGGCAAACCGAATCTCTATCAATATCCATATTGATAGTGATAGTAGATAAGTTAATATTATCAACAGTAATAGAAGTGGCATCATTGGAATTATTGCCATCACTAAATAAAGTTGTGCTTACATTAATATTATGGTTCCCCAGGTTAGATAAATCAGCAGCAGCAGTAAAAGTATAACTCAATGTTCCGCCCGGACTAATAGTATTGGTAATTGTTTCATTTACAGGAAGACCGAAATCTACAGTATATGAAACGGGGATATTGCTCTGGGAATTCGTGCCGAAATTTTGAACTGTAACCGTAACAGTTTCGTTTACAGACAAGCCGCATGCCGACTGGGGTGCATCAATTGAAATTACACCTACATCATCGGTTATAGGAGTACTTGACATTAGCTCAACTATCATATCCATACAAGTTGACTGATTAAGACAATTAAACAAATCAAGCATAATGTCATAATCTCCGCTAATTGTAGGTGTAAAACTTATTTCAGATTGTACTCCACAGAAATCATCATTATAGGCTACAGAGACGCCTCCGCCTGCCGGGTATATCGTTAGCTGTGTGTTGAAAGCCGTATTTCCGCAGGTATATATTCTATATGTACTGCCCGCTGCCATTCCTGTAACCGTATTATATTCTCCCCCATATGTACAAGATGAGCTTACTGTTCCTCCAATCACTGTGGGTGCTGTCCATGTCAAATAAAGAACATTATCGTATGCACACTGGGCGTTACATAATTGTTCAAGCTTGGATGAAGAACAATTAGAATAGAGGGGATCCATAATATTTTCTTCATGATATATAAAGTTTTTGTGTTAGTTGGTATGATAATTAGTTACAAACTTATATTTTTTTTGATTATTAACAAACCTTTATTGATTTCTCCCGAAGTAATACGCCAGCCAGGCACCGCACAAACCCTACGAAAGAAGGAGGTCAATAATGTGTTCTTTGATATAATCCCACTCATAACCCATTTAGTTCAACCAATTAAATGACGCTGAAAAATTTTTTAATAAAGGAAAAAGCATTATCAACCACCAGCACCGGAAAAAACCGGTATTTGAGCCTCAAGGCTCGTTGAACTGTTGGCTTCTTAGGCATTGTACAGGTTCTTGTATACAATGTCTTAACGCAATATTGCAACTTTAGAATAATATATTTCCCTATCCACTATTAAAGTCACCAAATAAATGCCATTTGTGAGATTGAGATCAGAAGCATTGATGATTTGAAGGTGGATTCCCGCACTTTCTTCTTTGTCTATAAAAAGTTCAATCCTTCTCCCCATTAGGTCGTACAATGCCAATTGTACATTTGAGGGTTTGTTCAATTCAAAGGCAATCGTTGCTTCATTGAGTATTGGATTGGGATAAACGGTAAAATTAATATTAAAGGTTGATATATTTGTAATACCACTTACTATTGAATCAACAAAAACAGATCCACTGGTGGTACAATTATTTGCATCTGTTACAGTAACCATATAACTCCCCATACATAAACCCCAAGCTGTAGAAGTAGTTTGTGAAGCAGGATCATTCCACAGATAGATATAAGGCAAAGTACCTCCGGTTACATTTGCAATGGCCTGCCCGTCACAATTGGTGCCCGTTGTATTCCCATAGTTGGTTGAAACAGTTAGCAGGTCCGGCTCAATGATAACAGCATCTTGAATCACCTTGCAACCACTGGCATCCGTAACAGTAAGGGTATAGGTACCCGCTGGTAGTCCGGAAATAGTAGAATCTGTTACACCTATATTCCATAAGTATGAATATGGGGGTGTTCCTCCTGAAATAAAACTGACTGATGCAGCTCCATTATTACTACCATTACAAGTTACATTTGTAATGGTGATAGACAATGTAGGCGCACCAAAGTCGCTAAGATTTACTGAAAAGACTTCAGTGCAATTATCTGCATCTGTAACTGTTACACTGTATGTGCCAGAAAAAAGGCCTGCAGCTGTTTGTGTTGTCTGGTTTCCGGCAGCCGGGTTCCATTGATATGTATATGATCCTGCACCTCCCGATGCCCATATAGTAACACTTCCATCATTGTTTCCACAACTTGGATCAATAGAAGTAAATGAAGCTGTAATAGCAGTTGGTTCGAATATCGTCACGCTATTCGTATTATCACATCCATTGGCTTCAGTAACTGTGACAGTATATATACCTGGAGAGAGTCCGCTTATACTGGATGTAATAGCTCCAGTGCTCCATAAATAAGTATAAGGGGATACACCTCCGGTAACCGCAACACTTACAGAACCATCACTTCCACCAAAACAGCTAACATCAGACCCACTCATTAACAAAACAGCAGTACCTGTTGGATCAACAAGGGTTGTGGTGGCAGTTCCTGTACATCCGTTAGCATCAGTAATAGTGACGGTATAAGTTCCGGCAAACAGGTTGATAGCAGTTTGTGTAGTCTGGTTTCCGGCAGCTGGGCCCCACTGGTACGAATATGACCCTGTACCTCCTGATGCATTCGCTGTAATACTACCGTCATTACTTCCACAACCTGTTGGGTCAAAAGTATTAAACGTAGCTGTAATAACACTTGGTCCGAATATTGTTACGCTACTCGTATTGTCACATCCATTGTTTTCAGTAACCGTGACAGTATACGTGCCTGGAGAGAGTCCGCTTATACTGGATGTGATGGCTCCAGTACTCCATAAATAAGTATAAGGGGATACGCCTCCGGTGACCGCAACACTTACAGAACCATCACTTCCACCAAAACAGCTAACATCAGACCCACTCATTACCAAAGTAGCAGTACCTGTTGGAGCAATAAGCGTTGTGGTAGCAGTTGCTGTACAGCTATTAGCATCAGTAACAGTAACGATATAAGTTCCGGCAGCCAGGCCTGTGGCAGTAGCCGTTGTTTGAACAGGGAAAGTATTCCATGAATAGTTATATCCGGGTGTTCCTCCGCTTGCAGTTACTGTAGCACTCCCATTGCCCACGCTGCACGATGTAGGATCGGTAGTGGCAATAGTCAGAGTAGGCGGGACACATGCTGAACAAGCCAAATTAATGTCATCAATAGCCATATCGCTTTGGAAGCTAGGTCCGGTAACACCTCTGAAGCGCAATTGAATCGTGGTTCCTGCATAAGCAATTAAGCTTACATTCACTAAGTTCCAAACATCTCCCTGGTCCCCAGCCAAGGTCCAAAGAGTTGTCCATGTGCCAGAGCCCGGAATTGCTTCAACTTCCAAAAACATAGTACCCATATCACTTCCAAACATATGATAATAGAAGTTGATAGCAGGCGTAGAACAGGCCGTTAAATTAAAACAAGGACCTAAAAGTATAGCTTCCGCAGAGGGACTACAGGCACCTGTTGCCTCTGTATATAAGTAATTGCCTGTAGCGCTTCCAGTGGTGTTATCAATACTGGGCCCTGTGCTTGTAGAAGGTGTACCTCCTTCATCAACTATCCAGTCAATGTTATCACTTAAGGAGTTTGTCCAGACTCCTGTTAATGCACAGGCAGTGCTGCAGGTACTGGCGCAAAGCGGTTCTGCTTCAAAATCTTCATTATAAGGAAAAGTAGAAATTGTGGTTGTACATCCACCTCCACCACCTGTACAATACTGTACAATACCATTCCAAATTCTCGGTGAAAAATTGCTTCCAAAAGGATATGCAACACCCAATCCTTCTTTTATTTCCAAATTTGCATTGGACGTATATACTGCACCTTCAAGTGTACCATTCGTATAATCAAGATCCAAACCACCGGTATTATTGCCTGTTATATAGAAAGCATAAGTTTGGCCTGCAGGTATGGCTACATTTACCGCAAGAGGTATGACAGTTGGTACCCCAATCCCATTTGATGTAACCGAAACGCTATCAATAAATGTCCAGGCAAGGGGATTGGTTTCACTACCCTGATAAGTACCCGCCTTGTAATAAATCTTAATAATACCACTAACCCCGTCAAGGTTGCCTTCAAATTGAGTAATTGTAATGGCATCAATTGCCGTAATGTCAAACATATTGCCATTATGCCCGTTCCCCCCCACAAAAGTAGTAGAGAGGGTATCACATGCAAGTTTTTTAAACTTGTAATTGGCAACCAGTTGGGATGAAACTTGTCGTGTTTTTACCCTAGATAATTTCTTCAAATTTTCCTGAGATAATTTTGCAGCTTTTTTCAAAAATGTTAATTCACTCAATTTATCTTCACTTAAATTGGAGAATTGTGCATTCACTCCATGTGTTAAGAAGAGCGATAAAAGTAAAATACATAGCTGTTTCATGGTATAAAAATATAAGAGGTTATTAAAATCCTAATACTCTATAAACTTACTATTTAATTGACTATGGTTCTGTTGTATAATGCGATTGGCAAATATGATAAATGCATAAAAATAATATATTAATTATACCGTATAAAACAACTTTATCGTACAACAGAACCTTGACTATTAAAAACTTTTTTATTAATTTCTCCCGAAGTAATACGCCAGCCAGGCACCGCACAAACCCCACGAAATAAGGAGGTCAATAATGTGTTCTTTAATGTAATGCCACTCATGTCCCATATAGTTCCAACCAATTAAATGACTCTGTAGGATTGTTACTAAAGGAAATAGCATTACCAGCCACCAACGCTGGAAAAAGCCGGTTAACTTCTCATTAGTAACCGCTAAAATCAAAGAGACAATAAATACGGAAACGAATTGGATAAGCAATCCCCAAACAAACATCATGGGGCCTTCATGCATTCCTTTTTTGATGTAAAATATGGTAGCAAAGGGCTTTCCCCTATGTTGCTCATGAAGTTTGTCGAACTGCTCGTGAGCATCAGGAGCAGTAACATCTACATAAGGCACCATATATGTTCCTGATTCCGGCATGTTATCCACAATAGATTTCAGCACTTCATCTTGCCCCTGGGTATATTTAAAAGCATCTTGATGCATGTGTAAAACTGCCCAGGCAAGGAATCCCCAAATAAACAATATGAACATTCCAATAATAGAACTTATAAATAGTTTTTTCATGGTTATGAAGATTTATGATTAAACAAAGAGAGGGAAAAAAATAACGCCTCAAAATAACACAAATAAATTATCATTTTCAAATTACATATCTTTGTAATGAGAAAATCAACGAATAACGAATTTTTACCTGCCTGTATTCTAAGGTAAATGCAAACAAAATTTTAAAAAAATCATGCAGCATGTTGAAAAAGAGGAACATATGGACTTCCCCTCTTAATAACAGCAAACACCCTTCCCACTATTTTATTCCGTATGATATTCAGTGTACTCATCTTGCTTTTCCCATCTGTTATTCGTCTTTGATAATAGGTCTTCAACTCTGCATCGCATTGAATTGCCGATGAAGCTGCCAGGTTTAACAACGTTTTCATTTTCTTGTTTGCATAATGGCTTACTCTGCTTGTAGAGTTCATACTTATTCCGGATTGCTTTTTAAAAGGCGCTATTCCGCTGTAGCAAGCAAACTGCCTGCTATTATCAAAACTGGTAAAGCAATTGGTCAGTACCAAAAAGTTGGTTGCCAGAACCAAACCAATTCCTTTTACTGAGATGATGAGTGTGTATAAGTTGTTCATGCGCTTATCCTCTTTGATAATTGCCTTTATTTCACCTTCAATCTTGCCTATTTGTTTGGCTAACTGATTAGTCATGCATTCCTGTGATTTAAAAATAAGCTGGTTGTCTTTTCGCTTCAGCATGGCTTTGTATTCTTTCAATGTAGCTTGGTAACCACTTTTTTGCTTCATCATCCGATCCCTGAGCGAGAGTAGCTTCTGCAACTTTAAGACACTCTTTGATGGCAAGTTATATGCTTTAAGAGTTTCTCTTCGCAAATAGGCATATTCAGCTATTCTTTTGGCATCTATTTTATCATTCTTTCCTCTTACAATACCCAGTGAACGTTTTATTTCAAGGGCTGCAACCATACAAAAGTTAATTTGTTGTTCAGAAAGAAATGCTGCAAGTGGTAGTGAATACAAACCGGTATGCTCAAAACAAATAAGTATTTGGTCAATGCTTAACCCGGTATTTTTTTCTGCCCATTTAATAAATGTTTTAAACCCTTTTGGGGTGTTCTCAAATTGCTTGTGGATTTTTTTAACGTGTAGTACCGCATCAATGGTTTGTTTTGATACGTCAATTCCTGCTGTTTCATTAAATTTCATAATTTTGTGTTTTACGTTTATAAATTTAAGTTGCTTAAACTAAGACCTTTAATAAGACATAAGAGTCTACGATTCTAAATGGTTCTTTAGCAACTTTTAAAAGAATGGGGACTGATACAGGCAATAGGCCTAAGAGCCTGGCGGCAGCCAAAGTTCACCCCATTCTTTTTTGTTATTAACAATTTTCAAAGTTATCAACTCCCCCCAGCCCCCCCTATTTCATCATCATTATTATCTTTAAATAATATCTTTGCAAACCTAAAGGCCGGCAGGCAGGCCTAACTATGTTTGTGATTTTTGACAAAGAATTCTTAACACCGAAAGTTTAATTAGATGAGCGAAAAGTATTTTTATATCATCACAGTTGGTATTTTAGCTTTTAAACTAGATTGCTTTTCACTACCGCAATCAGGTGTTCTGGAAAAAGAAAACAAATCCATAATAATTGGAATCACAGGGGATGTAATGCTTGGAAGATTGGTTAATGAACATATATCAAGAACTAATTATTCTTATCCTTGGGGAAATATGCTTAATATGTTGAAAAGTAATGACCTCAATCTCATCAATTTAGAAACAACCCTTACTACAAGTACAAAAAAAGTTCTTAAGGTCTTCAACTATAAAGCTGACCCAGATAAAGTACAATGCCTGATTGAAGCAAGAATAGATGTTGTGAATCTGGCAAACAATCACATCCTCGATTTTTCTGAACGGGGTTTGATCGAAACAATTGCTACCCTTGACAAAGCAGGAATTAAACATGTTGGTTCAGGAGTAAATAAGAAAGAAGCTCTTTCACATGTAGTCATTAAAAAGAAAGGAATTACTATTGGAATCTTGGGCTTTACTGACAATGAATCAAGCTGGGAAGCAGAGGAAAATAAACCTGGAACTAATTATCTAAGGGTTGGTGATATTGAAAAGATTGAAAATCAGATAAAAAGGATTAGAGATAAGGTAGATATTTTGATTTTCAGCTTCCATTGGGGCCCTAATATGAGACAGAAACCCACCGAAGAATTTCAGACGTTTGCTCATAAAGTCATTGATTTGGGTGTTGATATATTTCACGGACATAGTGCCCATATTTTTCAAGGTATTGAGATTTATCAAGGGAATGTTATTCTGTACGATACCGGTGGTTTTGTTGATGATTATGCAGTGGACCCTCTTTTAAGAAATGATCAGTCATTTTTGTATTTAATGGAAGTATCAAAAAATGGTGTTCAAAAAGTTGAATTGGTCCCAGTTTTAATATCCTATATGCAAGTGAACCAAGCAACTGGTAGTGATTACCGTGAAATAGTTAATAAAGTAAAGACATTGTCTGAGGAATTTGGCACAAAGATTATTGAAACAAATGAGGGGTTATTTGTTGAATTGAAGGGATAAGATACCTTCATAAAAGTGAAAAAATCAATTAGCGGCTTTTCTTCTATACTTTACTCCTGCTGGCACGGATTTGCAATTCGTGTCTACCTATTTTTGTAATTTAAGCTCGGATTATAAATCCGTGTGAGAAGAGTTGGAGTTGCTACCTTTGAATGGACATTAAGTTAAGCTCGAAACCCTTAACTTTAACACCTATGAAAAAAGAAAGAAGACATTACGACAGAGAATTCAAGAAGATGACTGTTGAATTGGTTGAATCTGGGAAAACAACCAAAGAAGTTGCAGAAGATCTAGGAATAACACAAGACTTGGCAAGGAGATGGAGAAGAGAGTTTCAAGTAAATCAATCAGGTTGTTTTTCAGGTAATGGTAATGCGAATTTAACTCCTGAACAAAAAGAAATAGCCCAATTAAAAAGGGAGTTGCGAGAAGCTAATATAGAAAGAGATATATTAAAAAAGGCAGTAAGCATCTTCTCCAAGAGCGATGGCAAATTTATGAATTCATGAAAATGAATACTACACAATTTGCTATTGAGAAGATGTGTTGTGTCTTTAAGGTAAGTCGAAGCGGTTACTATGCATGGCTAAACAGAAAGCCATCTAAACGGGCAGATGAAAATAATATGTTGATTAAGGAAATAAAGCAGATACATCAACAGAGCAGACAGACATACGGTAGTCCAAGAATTACCGAAGAGCTCAAAAGTAGAGAATATAAAGTATCACGTCCTAGAGTAGCCAGATTGATGAAAAAGGAAAACATACGAAGTAAGATCAAAAAGAAATATATAGTGACGACAAACTCAAAACATTCATTTGCAGTTGCACCGAATATTTTGGAAAGAAATTTTTCTACAGATGCTCCCGGAAAAGTTTGGGTATCGGACATTACCTATATTAAAACAAAGCAAGGATGGCTTTATTTAACTGTGGTAATTGATTTGTTTGATCGTAAGATAATCGGTTGGGCCTTAAGTTCTTCTATGAGTACTGTTGATACAACTATTCCTGCACTGAAAATGGCTTTAAAAAACAGGTCGAAGAGTTCATTATTAATTTTCCATTCAGATAGAGGAGTTCAGTATGCATGTGATGAGTTTAAACAATTATTAAAGAAGGAGAATATTTGTCAAAGCATGAGTAGAAAGGGTGATTGCTGGGATAATGCTGTAGCTGAAAGCTTTTTTAAGTCTCTTAAAACTGAATGTGTTTACCATTACTGTTTTGAGTCAAGATCAATAGCTGCCAGGTGTATTTTTGATTACATAGAAATATGGTATAACAGAAAAAGAAGACATTCTGCTTTGGGATATAAAACACCAATAGAAATGGAAAATTATTTTTATAATTATTTAGCAGCTTAACTTTTTGTCCATTTTTTTGTTGCAATTCCACCCTTGAGCTTGGTTTTCCCGACTAGATAGAGCGCAACGCAGCCCTTTTGGCAAAAGTGGCCAGAAAACAAGGCAATTTTAAAGAGGCCCTTGAAATGTACGAGCTACAGGTGCAGTACCGAGACAGCATGAAAAACGAAGAAACACAAAAGGCGGCTGTGCGCCAGCAGACAAAGTATGAGTTTGAAAAGGCTCAGTTGATAAAAGAGCAAAAGCAAAAAGAAGAAGCAAGGATATTGACAGAAGAAAGAGAGCGCAGGGACAACCTGC
>JAESTI010000324.1 GCA_016763665.1 Bacteroidia bacterium
GGAATTACAGTATCGGGGTTGTGGAGATAGATGAGTTCTGTAAGTTCTACCAGGATTTTGACTTTGGTAGTATCATGTTCCGCATTTCTATATTCTTTCCAAAGTGAATCCACCTTACTCTGATCAGCAAAGCCAACCTTAGTCACCAATAGGATTAGAAAGAATATAAAGGAGAGTTTTCGCATTGTCATTCTAAAGTACGAAATAATCAATACTCTAAAAACCTAATCTATTTCTACCTAAATAGATTGGTAGAAAATTTTACTCTTTGTAGCTGTTTCATACATTAGCGAAACTGCCATAATGTAACGCTTCAACTAAATGTGGACAACTTGTAGGTATCAAATCTCAATCCCTGAAATTTAGTGGTTAACCGGTTATTATTAAATTAGTACTGCCCTTTTGCCCAATTGAACTTATATATTGCTAAAAACCAAGGTCATGTTGAGCGGAGTCGAAACATAGACCGGAAGATTTCGACTCCGCTCAATCTGACGCTCAATTAGTTAAGTTTTCAATTGGTCAACGGGTTAGTACTGATTAACCAGTTTTTATGTCCTTAATTCTCACTTTCTTGTTAACAACCTTTCCAGTCAGCATCTCAGGTGATTCTGTCTTGGCAGAGAAATACTACCATCTGGCTACAGATCATTATAAAAGTGCAGATTACGACAGTTCCAATAATTATTTTTTAGCTGCCAGCTCTCTCTATAAAAAGCAACAGGCGTGGTTTAGATTCGCAGAATGTTACCGTGAAATTGCTGCAAATTACAGCGATATAGGCAATCAACAACTAGCACTTGGTTATATCAATAAGGCATTAAATATTGTGGAAACCAAGTTATCAGGTGAGCATCTATTAAGAAGTTCTATCAACAATATTTTTGGGATAATTTGTTTTGAACTAGGTGAATATGAGAACAGCATCAATTATTATCAAGAAGCTTTGAGCAATGCTAAAGATCATAATGGCGAAAATAATTTGCAGATAGCAAAGTTTCTCAATAACATGGGTAATACGTATTACTTTAAAGGTAATTATGATAAATCACTTTCGTACTTTTCCCGTTCATTAAAAATAAAATTAAGTATATTAAATAAGGGTCATCCTTCATTTGCTGAAGCTTATAATAATATGGCGAATGTATATTCTGATAAAGGAGATTATATAAAAGGTTTAATGCTATATAATAAGTCCACTGAAATAATTCAAAATTCATTAGGGGAGGATCATCCTTATATAGCAAGAAATTATAATAACATAGGAACAACAAACCTTGCCATGGGAGACCATAAACAGGCATTGATAAATTTTAACAAAGCGTTATTTATCTGGGAAAAGTCATTGGGGAAGGATCATAAAAGGGTCGCTACATTGTATAACAACATAGGAAATGCTTATATAATTGCTGAAGATATGGATAACGCGAGGGAGTCTTTAACCCAGGCTCACACCATTAAATTAAAACAACTCTCGCATGACCATCCAGCGATTGCTGATAGTTATGCAAATCTCGCACAGATCGATTTTTATAATAAGGATATTAACAGCGCACTTAAAAATAATCAAAAAGCCCTGGCTATTTTAATAAATAATTTCAGTTATTATCATCCTAAAATAGCAGTACTCTATACCAACAGATCCCGTATGATGCTAAGTGAAAAACATTATTTCAAAGCCATGGAAGAAATACAGAAATCCCTAAGCGCAAATTGTAAAGGGGGCGAATCTTCTATCAAGTTATCATTAGATAATTGTAATTCTGCTATTACTCTTTTAGATGCTCTTATGTTAAAGGGATTAGTTTTTTATGAATTATGGTTAGTAAATAAGTAAGCTCTTGTCCATTATTGAAAAAAGTCAACCTATTTCAGGCAAGCACAAGAATTGAATAACGAATAACGAACATTCGAATAATGAATAACGAAGTAATTTTCATAAAAATAATATTTTTATTCCTTTTATTAATTTCGACATTCGATATTCCTTGCCTGCCTGTCCGGTAGGCAGGTTCTACTGTTCAATATTCAAAACTAAAGTTGCCGCCTAATGGTGTGGGATTTCACCCATCCCAATAACTTGAAATTAAATTGGGATCACTGCTACACCTACACCATTGCCTGCATATGCTTTGTATTGGCTTTTCTTATAGAATTAACTAAGTTTGAGAGGTAAATATTGAATTTACTAACTAACCCGTTGACCAATTAAAATAAAATTATCCGTCATCGCGAGGAACGAAGCGATCTCCAGCTTTGATTAAGCGTACGAGATTGCTTCACTACGTTCGCAATGACGTTTGCAGCAATGACGATCGCAATTATTTTGTAATGAATAGCTTCAAGCCACTTTTATTCAATTTGTCAACGCGTTATTTACTAGTATTTTTATAGCTGATTGTGAAAGTAGCGCATGTAAATAAAATTGAAAAGATTGATAAAAGTTCATTTGAGGAGCTGTTCAGAACTTATTTTACGGGGCTATGTTCCTTTGCCAAAAAATATGTCCAGGATCTTGACATCGGAAAAGATATCGTTCATGATGTTTTTGTCAATATGTGGGATAAGAGGGAGAGTATTGATACCAGCAAATCTATAAAGTCTTATCTTTTCACGTCTGTTCACAACAGGTGTTTGAATTACATCAGGGATAACAAAAAATTCGATCAAAATGAAGTTGACCTTGAAAGATTGAATACAGATCAAAACTGGGAATCATCGGATAAATTAGTGGAAATTGAACTAGAAGAGAAAATAAACAAAGTGCTGGATTCACTACCTGAGAAATGCCGTGAGATATTTTTGATGAACAGATTTGAGGGATTGAAGTACAAAGAGGTAGCTGAGAAACTGGATATCTCCGTCAAAACAGTGGAAACACAGATGTCTAAAGCACTGAAAATATTGAGGGAAAATTTGGTTGAATATTTGGCAATGGTGTTGTTTGGTATACTGTATTATTTGAATATTTAAATGACAAAATTAAAGAGCATATTGAATAAGGGTAAATTGGTAATAATGTGTACTATAAATGGATAAATCAATGGGCGACAATACAGACCATATTGACAACATTGACCTGATCACAAAGGTATTGGCAGGGGAAGCAAATGAAGAAGAAGTTCAGTTGCTGCAAAACTGGAAAGCTGCTGACCCATCTAACCGTACCTTGTTTGAGGAATACAAGCGATCCTGGGAGAGCGTAGATAATATCAAAGAACTGTCAAAAATTGATTTAGATAAGGAGTGGACCAAACTCGAATCTGCTATTGGAGACAATGTTCAAGATGAAAAGGTCATTCCTATCTCACATACACCCAAACCTTCCGGAATTAGCAGGGTATTAAAAATTGCAGCCATATTGCTGATCATGCTGCTGCCTGCCGGTGGTGTTTATTATTATATTACTGAAATGAATGTTGAGCGCTTTATTGCAGAAGCAAACTCAACTGAAGGAGTGCTGCCCGATGGAAGTAAGATTGCTTTGAATAGCAACTCTATGTTAGAATACGAAAAAGATTATGGCAAAGAAACCAGGAAAGTAACATTAGAAGGAGAGGCATACTTTGAGGTAGAGCCTGATAGGGCAAAGCCATCCATTATTGATGCCGGTCCTGTATTAATAGAAGTTCTTGGCACCTCATTTTATGTTAACGCAATTGAGACCAGCAAGGATATTGAGGTGATCGTTGAATCAGGGGAAGTAAGTATTTGCAAGAAATCCAACACTACAGAAAAGTTGATCTTGGAAGCAGGTAGCAAGGGTGTTTTTTCAATAGAGTCGAAAACACTTACAAAAACAACAAA
>JAESTI010000325.1 GCA_016763665.1 Bacteroidia bacterium
CAAGCAGAAGCAACTTCAAGAAGAGACAACCTGCATTACTCAGCCATCTTCATTGGAATTCTAATTCTCTTTGGAGGAGTATTGATGCTAGGCTTTGTAAAGGTCAGACCTAAAGATGCAGAAGGAATTATCTTTATAGCATTCCTTATACTCTTTGAGTTTGTACTGGTTTTAGCTGATCCACACATAGAACAATATACGGGAGGTGCTCCTGGCTACAAGCTGCTTTTCAATGCAGGTATTGCAGGATTGATGTTTCCGTTACATCAATTCTTTGAGGGTAAACTCAAAAAGCGAATCATCAAAATTCAAAGAAAGAATTTAAGACTGAGGATGGAACGGTATAAGAAGGATACTGAACAGATTTAAACTTCTATTACTTCCCCAATAAATAGAGATTCAGGTCATATTGAGCCTGCCTGCAGGACAGGCAGGTTTATCGAAATATGGCCGTTTCAGACTTCCATGGTTCGACCCTGCTCACCACAGGTGAACTTAGCCTGACTAGCTACCTTACAAAAAAGGCCATCCCATTTCTGGAACAGCCTTTAAAAAGAATGGGGGTGTTGTGTTATTTAAATGATACTAGTAACTCTGATACATCCTTTGGTTTAAAAGGGGTCAGGTCAAGTATTCTTGCTTCCAGATCAGTATACTCAGACCCGGGAGAAGTTCCTCCCTGGATGAATCCTGTTGATCCGAAGTAGCCCGGAGCATCTGTGTCTTGCAGGTAAACATCAACATCGCTGCTGTCAATATTAGGCCATGCTTCATAGATCTCCCTTGTAAAAGTATTCTTGATAGCGTAATAGTCAAGTATTGTATCCCTGCTTGTCGCGTCCAAAGTACTTGGGGGTAAGCCAACTTCAGCTACTCCAATGTCCTCGTTGTCTTTACCAGATGCTACAAAAGCCCAGTTAAAGCCTGTATTGTCGGTAAAGAATCTTGCATTCGGGTGATTGGAATTTCCATAAACGTCAATGTTGTTTCCGCTTTTTCCAACAAACATCTTTAAATTGTTCATTGCATAAGGATCATCCAGTGGGCTTGGCGTTGGTAATCCTACAATGGAAACGATCATGTGTGCGTCATAACCATACTCACTTGATTCAGTATAATCAATTCTGAACACTGCATCAGAAACTGAATCATGTTCACTTCTATTAATGTTATATGGCTTCAATATAGCAATACCAACTATTGGGCTTCTATTCCAAAATACCTGAATAGCATTACCGCCATCCGCATTTGATTCAGACTGTGCATCTGTAATGGTTAACTGGAATTCCCAATTCTCACCATCAAATGAAGAGTTCTCTACAACTTCAAGGTTTTTTGTACGACCATCTTCATCACTTTCATAAGACAGAGACATAGCTTTGTCGATGTTGTGTACTGCAATTGCGGTCATTATGTCCTGTACAATTTCCGAAGCACCCTCACCAATGTGAATAAACACTCGAAGATGTTGGTAAATTTCATCTCCCTTTAAAGTATCATTCACCGCAGATCTTTTACCAGTGCTACTTGCACTGCTAATAGAATTTGGGATGTCAATTCCAAAGGAACTCGGTATATACTTTCCGTGTCATTTACATTTACATCATCCTCCTTGTTACATCCCTGGAAGATGAATCCAAAGGTGAAAAGTGTTAAAAGGATCATTAATTTAATTTTGCTCATGATTAATTGGTTTTAATTAATAATAGTTTTCTTTGTTTTCAGTAGTAATACACACCAATGAAACTCTACCCTGATAGAAAAGTGAAAAAAAACTTTAGAACGGAAAATGGTTGTCGAAATTAAATAGTTATAAAGTCCCCCTTGCAGCGTTGGTTTGTGGGAGGGAAAAGGGGGAGTGCGGTTGCTTGTAGCGAGGAAAGGGGATGTAAAAAAACCTGAATCAACCTACAAACTATGATCAGAAATAATTATTTGGTATCACCGTTTAGTAAAATACGTCAATGGTTGCTGAGTCGAAATCTTCCGGTCTATGTTTCGACTCCGCTCAACATGACCTTGATTTTCAGTAAAATAAAGGTTTACTTGGTCAACAGGTTAACTCACCAATGTATAATTACTACCGTGAAACAACAATAGTGTCAACCACAACTGTGCTCGCACCAAAATATCCAATGGCTCCTTCGCTTAAGTTGGTAGGTAAATTGGCGGCAGAAACATCGAAAAAACCACCTCTCCAATTGGTTTCGGATACAAGGGCTCTTAAGAAATCTGCATGTTCTTCGGTAAGTGAAAATTTCTTTTCAATGATAATCGTTCCTTCAGGAAATGGAATACTTTCTTTACTGGGTGCAAATATTTGGTTTACGTCTATGGAAGAAAAAGTATAAGCCATTAACTTTGCATGGTTGGAGGAATAATCCAATGAGTCATACCCCGGAACATTAGACCAATCCATCAGCACCATCCACATGGAAGGTTCACTATCATATACATCATTTATCGAACCTATACGATAAAGGCTGTCATTGGTATTCAAGTAATAGGTTAAAGGTGTGAAAGGAGTTACAGGCAACATTTCTGCAGTTGCCGTGTCAGTTTTGTTATTATAAACTATGGTTAATTTGTATTGTTTTCCTGAAACTCCAATTACTGAAGAATCGGTTATATATATTCCAGAGCTATCCGGAGTTTCTGTAAGCGTATAAATGGTGTCTCCATCACTTATTGAAACTACTGCACCGGAAACAACAGAAGCAGCCTCATTCATTTCACTCACAGGCTTGGATAATTTGACAATATGTGCTGTTCGCTCATTTGTGATCATGCCATCTACAACGATCCTGTTGTCATTTATAGATTCTAACTCCCAGTCTGTTTTTTCTTCGCAGGACGATAGGAACAATAATGTCAATATATATATATAGTATTTTCTCATCAAAAAGTAAAATTGTAGTTGATGGATGGAATAATGCCAAGAAGATAAATTTGTGTTGCGATATATTCAGGTTGTGCGTACAGGTTTGAAGGCACGGTATAGTTTCCATCTCCGTTCTGTTTCTTATTGAAATTAACTGCTACCGGATTTTTTCGCGCATATACATTGTAAATCGAAAAGGTCAGGCTGTGCTGATATTTTTTATCCTTGTTCTTGTTGAGCTTGAAATTAGCTGACACATCTAAGCGGTGATAATCGGGCATGCGGTCATTGTTCTTACTTGCATAGATAGGAACCATGTAACCCTGGTAATAGTAAAAGCTAGTTGGAGTCGTAATTGCAGATCCGGTACTATAGATCCAGTTAGCAGACAAATTCCATCTTGGTTTAGCTTTGAATGTTAAATAAACAGAAAGGTCGTGAGGGCGGTCATAATATGCCGGATACGCTACTCCATTATTAACCCCTTCTATTTTCTTCATGGTTTTGGAAAGCGTGTATCCTAACCAACCACTTAATCGTCCCTTGGTTTTCTTTATCAGAAATTCAATTCCGTATGACCAGGCTTTACCAAATCTCAACTCCCCTTCTATTAATGGATTCAAGAGCATGTTTGCATGATCTTTATAATCGATCTGGTTTTTCATGATTTTGTAATACAGCTCAGCGGTTAGATCCAGTTTTCGTTTAAAACTGACCCTGTTATATCCAATTGCTATTTGATCCGCCTTTTGAGGTTTGATATTTGGGCCAGCAGGCAACCAAACTTCCAGTGATGTAAAAGGACTTACGGAATTTGAAAGCAACTGGAGATATTGAGTTGTCCGGCCAATACTCAGTCTTGCAGTACTTGTGCTATCTATCTTGTAATGGAAGCTAATGCGAGGTTCAAGGTTTCTGTAAGTTTCGTATTTATCATTTTCTGCGATGATCAAGGTATCTTCTACCTCATGGTTTGAATCAAACTTATATACTGTAGTTGGGCCGATGTTATGCCATGTATTCAACCGTATGCCATATTTGATAGTGAAATTTTGATCAAACTTCCGTTCACTGGCAATGTATGTGACAAAATGCCTGGCCCTGCTTTGAGGAATTTCAGGCAAATTCACATTTTCACTTACATTGTTCATTACCAGGTTACCGGGGTCAAAATAATGTCCTTTAACGCTGGTGCCAAACTTGATTTTATTTTTAGGGTTTTTGAAGTAAGTGAAGTCTGTTTTAAGGCTCAGGTTGGCTATGGTCTCGTTCCAGTAGTTGTTATCATCTACAGATAAAATTAGCCGGTAATCGTACCTACTGGTGTATATTGTAGTGTTAGAGAATAATTTATCATTAAATAAGTGGTTCCACCTCAATGTAGCAGCGCTGTTTCCCCAGCTTACACCAAATGCACCGATATCATTGCTGGCGGCACTAGCAAAATAATCCTTACCTGTATAGAGCGTGAAATATAATCTGTTATTGTCATTGAACTTGTAGTTCAATTTTGCGTTAAAATCCTTGAAATACAGTTTAAATTTATCCCTTTCATTTTTTGGCACATACAACTCTAAATGTGATCTGCGAGAAGAAATAAAAAAGGAACTCTTATCCTTCCGAATAGGACCCTCCAGCGACAACTTGGTGGATATTAGACCAACACTTCCATACGCCCCAAACTTTTTCATGTTTCCATCTTTGGTTTTGATGTCAATGAGTGAAGAAAGGGCACCGCCTTGACTCAAGGGGATGTCTCCTTTATAGATCTTAACATCTTTTATCGCATCAGGTGTAAATGAAGAAAAGAAACCCAACAGGTGAGATGGATTATAGATCGGTGCCTCATCAATGAGAATAAGGTTTTGATCCTTATTTCCACCTCTAACATAGAAGAAGACAGAACCATCTCCGTATGACTTGATTCCAGGAACTGCCTGTAATGACTTGATCAGCTCGGTTTCACCCATGAACCCGGGCATCTCAATGATGGATTTGGTAGTAAGGTTTACCTGACTCATCTGATTTCTGTTGATGATCACTTCTTCCCGATTTTCTTCTATAACTACTTCTTCCAGAATAGATTCATCCTCCTGGAGGTCCAGATCAATTTTATGACTGCCACTTAGCTCTATGTTTTCGTGAATATTTTGGTAGCCCAAAAAGAAAATTCCAGATTGTAATTCCCCTCAGGTAGAGTGATAGAATAAAACCCGTAAGAATTGGTACTACTGCCTGTTTTAAGTTCTTTAACCCAAACAGTAGCACCGATCATTAGCTCTCCTGATTCATCATCTTTAATATATCCACTGATTGTATATCGTTTAATTTCCTTTTTAGAACTTTCGGATCTTCGTGATTTAAATGAAGCTCTCCGGGGTTTCAAAACTACCTGCTTTTCTACAATTTGATATTCCAGCTTAAGGTCCTTGCTTATTTTATCGAGAATTGACCGAATACTTTTGTTTTTGGCAGTCAGTGTAACTTTTTGATCGGTCAGGATCTTTTCATTGCTAAAGAAGAAGTTGATATTGCCTTTTTCGCTGATCTGTTCTAATACAGCAGATAAAGATGAATCTTTAACAATGATAGTGATCTTTTTATTGAGGTCGGGGCTTTGGGCAAATGACGATTTGTTTACTAATAAGCAAACTATAAAAAGTGAAAAAAATAATTTTACTCCTCCCATCCCAATGTTATTAAGTTTTGGTTGGAAGCCATTACTAATCAGTTTAATATATTTATTTTGAATATCGAACAAGGAACAATGATTTTTGATTTTAGAAGTTAAAAGTTGATCTGTGAATACTTGAATTAATCAATCGTTCTTCTAAAACAAACTTATATATTCCTTTACATTCTATCATTATTCTAAAATCGTTAATCCTTGTTCTTAAATCAATTTCCAATTTTCAGATAACATATTGGTAATCAGAATTTAAAATGCTTAACTAAATGGCATTGCCCTCATCCCCTGACCTTATCCAAAATGATGTATGCTAACTACTTTACTTAACATCCTTCCCCGGTGAGGATTATAGAAGAACCTGCTTTGCTCACCTCCATGTCTAAAGTGGCCTTAAGAACATTCAAAATTTGCAGCAAAGTTTGGTTATCAAATGTTCCTGAAACACGGCAATTTTTTATTTCCTTCGATTCAATAATGATGTTACTATGGTAAACCATATTGAGTTTTTTCACAATTGCATTCAGTTTCTTATTCTTAAATACCAG
>JAESTI010000326.1 GCA_016763665.1 Bacteroidia bacterium
AAATTAAAGGGAATGCTGTACCATTTGTTCCTTTAAAGGATTCAGTGAGGTTTTTAAAAGATGATGAAAATAGGGCAGTTGATCGTTCGAAGTATGTCAAGATACAAACCCCTCAATGTTTTGATGTCAAGCAGTTAAAATCAGCATATGAACAGCAATATCAAGCAGACATTACTGATGATGCGTCATTGGTAGAAGCTTTAGGCGTTGACATTAATTTGGTGGAAGGGGATCCTGAAAATATAAAAATTACTTATCCCGAGGATCTGACTTTTGCAGAAGCTTTGATCTCTTCCCATTGATTTTGATAATTTAATAATCCCAGGCTTATCTCTCGAATGGTTTGAGGCATTGGTGTGAATTGATAATTGATAGCCGAACTAACTTTTTCATTGGAATAACTAGATTTATAAAAAGCGGCTCGGGCAGCCTCTTTTGTAAAAATAGACTTAGTTTCCTTAAAATAATCCCGTATTGCTATCATTCTCCATCCAAACTCTGCAATTAGCTTATTGACCTTTATGGATGGTTTTTGTTTATGTAAATTTTCTGCAAAACTTTGTAGTATGTATTTGGTAGTATAGTTTCCTTCAGTAATAATAAAACGTTCGTTAACGATTTCACTTTCCATCAATTGAATCATACATTTTGCAACATCACGACCATCAACAAAACCATTAATCCCTTCAGTATAAAATCTAAATTCTTGCCATGCTTTTTGGATTATTATATTGCTGCTGTTGGTCCAGTTTCCAAAACCTAGTATGACCGAAGGATTAATAATTATTGCATCAAGTCCTTCAGCGACTCCTCGCCAGACCTCTAATTCACCGTTGTATTTACTAATAGCATAGTTAGTGTTTAAGGGCGATTCTTTCCAATCATTACTTTCGTTGATTGCTTCTCCATTTTTGGTCCTGCTTAAAGCTGCAATAGAACTAACATATCCTAGTTTTGGAATATTGTGTTCAAGACATGCATTGACAATGTTAGCCGTTCCTTGTACATTTATTTTAAGTAATTTTTCTTTATGGATTGAATCATATGATACAAAACCAGCACAATGGTAAACTTGGTCTATATTTTTTGAAAAAGCATCTTGCAATGAATAAATGTCCAGAATATCTCCATCTATCCATTCTATGTTCTTCAACAGTTGATTTGTAGGTATTCCATTCTCGGAGTGAATGTTGACTAGTAGGTCAAATGTTCTTTCAAGTTCAACAATGTTACTGCTTTTTCTCTTTAGAGCCAGAATTTTGTACCCTGCTCTTGATAAGTAATAGAGTAAATGTGCTCCCAAAAGCCCTGTACCGCCTGTGACAAATATCATACAGCAAAATTACAAATTAATTATGTAGTAATTTTTGATTTATTATTTTTCTCAAACAAAACATTTTCTAAATATTTAGGTATAATTAGAAGAAACGGAAGATAGATTTATGAAAAAGTCAGAAATAAATGCATTAATCACTTTGTTAGATGACCCGGATCCTCAGATATATTCTCATGTAAAGGAAAAGCTATTGTCAAAAGGTTTTGATGTTATTCCTTCTCTGGAAGATGCATGGGGGGTATCTTTAGATGCAGTTTTGCAGGAGAGAATCGAAGAGATCGTTCATGAAATTCAATTTGAAGATGTAAAAGCATCTCTTCAAAAATGGTGCGAGGAACCAGAGGGTGATATCATAGATGGAGCGATTATTATTGCAAAATTTCAATACCCTGATCTTGATACTGAATTAATTTATAAAGAGCTTGACGGCTTGAAAAATCAAGTTTTTTTTGAATTGGATAACACTGCTAAGCCAATTGAGAAGCTCAAAGTGCTTAATCATTTTTTTTATGATGTTTGGAAGTTCATAGGCAATAAAAAAAACTACCACTAAGCTCAAAACTCCTATATCAATAATGTATTAGAAAGCAGACGTGGAAATCCCTTATTATTGAGTATCCTTTATTTGTGTATAGCCCAAAGTGCTTCTGTCCCAGTATACGGAGTTAATTTACCACAGCATTTTGTTCTGGCGTATTTAGATGAGTTGGATGTATTTTCTAATCTTGATCCGTTGAGTTATCCGGAAGTATTATTTTATATCAACACTTTTAATAAAGGCTTGGTATTTACCAGAAAAGAAATTGATGATTTTATTAAACAGTTGAAGCTAAAACCTCAATCAATGTATTTCTATCCTTGCAGTACTAAGGATATGATAATTAGGATGGTACATAATTTATCATTTTCATATCAAAAAATCGGAGAAGAGGAAAAGGTTGAAGAGCTGAAGATATTATTAAGTATATTGTTAAAAGAGGAATAAGGCGTAAATAATTCTATGGTCTTTGATGGGAATAGAATAAAGAACAAAAAAAGCTAAAAGTTGTAACCCCAATTTGCCTTTCAAGTATAGATTCGGTTAACATCGAAATAAATAATATCAGCATTGTCATAAGAAATAAGTGATTATTGGCTTGGTATGCCTTGATACCAGGAATAAAAACCATGCTTAAAAAAAAATAATGCCTATTACTCCAAACCCTACTGCAGATTGAATAGCTTGATTATGACAATTCATATACTTTCCTTTAACCCTTGAGTTTTTAATTAATTCTGGATTTCTATTGAGATATTCATTTCTCAGTTCTGTAAAAACATCTCCAGTTCCTACTCCAATGTATTGGTTATTTTTAAAAATATTCAATGAGGCCTCCCATAGAACTAACCTCATGGCGGTAGATGAATAAGTGAATTTTTCGTTGGATAAATAACTTTGAATATCATCAGGGATACTTTGAATATTTGATTTTGCATTTGGGGAGAATAAGTAATAACAACAAAATAAACAGATAAGGATCGCTAATTTCCATAATCCCAGCATGTAGTTTTTTTTGAGAATTATTAAATAAATAGAGATAGCGAATGTTAAAATAATGATACTTAAAATTGCTCCTCTTGCCTGGATAAGTGCTAAGAAAATTAATAGATAAATACCTAGTAATAATCGTAACATCATATTTGTTCTGGTTATTTCATTTCTGAATTTGTATGAGTAATAAAATAGAAAACCCAAGGATAAAGATATTGTAAGCCCAAAATAAATTGGACTGATGAAAATCGATAAACTTTTATCAAACCATAATCTTGAACTATCGGGTAAATAATAAGCAATACACATTAAGGAAAGAATTACATTTGATGCGATAAAACTGTATAGAATTATTTTTAACTGCTTATCATTTATTTTGTTAGAACAACAAATAACGATAGGAAGAATCAGCAATGGGAGCTTATTTTTGATACTGTTGAATCCTGCACTAAGATTTTCCGTATAGCTTAATCCAATAATGTGAATTAGGAAGTACGAGCAACATAAAATAATAAATGGGTTGGTTATATTTGATTTTATATCCTGAAAAATTGATCCTAGTCGTAGCCAATTTATTACTAAGATGATTAGGCTAAGGGATATTAGGAAGTTGGAAAAGGGTAACGCTACTACTAACAATAAACACCCAAAAAAATGTAAATTATTCTTATTGAGATACGTGGAAACATTTAACATTGATTACACTAATTACTTTAACCCAATATTAGTTTTTTGAAGGTCTGTATAATTATTCTTATATCTTGAAGTATTGATTGAGATTTAACATATCTAAGGTTTAAGTTTAGTTTTTGGGGCATAATTGTTTCAATATATGCTTTCTCAATATCATCATATTGTTCCAAAATTTCATTTTCATTTACGAATTCAATAGATGCATATTCTGTTATTCCGGGTTTAACAGTTAGCACTTTCATTTGTTCTTCATTATAGAAATCTACGTATTTTCTAACCTCCGGCCTTGGCCCTACAATGCTCATATCACCAATCAAAACATTTAAAAGTTGAGGCAATTCGTCTAGTTTAAATTTTCTTAATATTTTTCCAATAGATGTTATCCTTTTATCATGAGTTCCATGTGATAAATAACCCTCTTTTTCAGAATCGATGAACATGGTGCGAAACTTGAAGATCTTAAAATCATTGTTATTTTTTCCTACTCGTATTTGTTTAAAGAGTATTTCACCTTTTGAATCAATTTTGATCAATAAAGCAATGATGATTAATATGGGAGAAAGTATTATAAGGATTGATAGGGCAAAAGTTATATCAAATAATCGCTTGATCATATTACTTCGTTAACGGAGCTAATTACTGCTTCTATGATCTGTTGCTGTTGTTCTTCAGTCAAGTCATAAAATACGGGGAGTGAAATTTCTCGACAATAGTTATCGTAAGCAACTGGGAAATCATCCATGTTGTAACCCATATTTTTATATAATGTTAGAATAGGAAGAGGTTTAAAGTGCACATTAACATTTATGCCTTGGGCTAAAATTTTTTCGATTATTTGATTTCTACATGTAATAGAAATATTCTTAATTCTTAATGGATAATAATGCATTGAAGAATTTTTTTCCTCAGTTTCATAAACAGGTAATATTGCCCATTCATGTTCACTAAATGCGTTATCATAAGATTTGAAAATTGTATTACGTTTTTGCAAGTTTTCCGAATCGTATCGTTGAATCTCAACTAGCCCAATGGATGCGTGAATGTCTGTCATATTGAACTTAAATCCTGCTGTGATCACATCATATTCCCATCTTCCATTGTTGTTTTTGGCTAAGGCATCATTATTTTGCCCATGCAAAGTATTAATATTCAGATATTCATAAATCTCTTGATTGTTAAATGGATTTGAAAAGTTGATACAAATGGCACCCCCTTCTCCCGAAGTCAGGTTTTTAACAGCGTGAAATGAAAATACTGATGTGTCGCAAATACTTCCAGTTTTCTTTCCTTTATAGGATGGTCCAAATGAGTGAGCCGCATCTGATAAAACCAAAATCCTTCCCAACTTTTCTTGTTCTTTAGTTTCGGGTTTAAATATTCCAGTTATCTCAGGTTTATTAACCAATTCCATTATCTCATCATAATCACAAGGAAAACCAGCGATGTCTACCGGTATGATGATTTTGGTTTTTTCTGTTATCGCGTCTTTTATTCTAGTTACATCAATATTAAAATCATCTCGAATATCGACCATGACAGGTTTTGCCCCACATCTAACTACAACATTAGCTGTTGCGCAATAAGTATAAACAGGAACAATAACTTCGTCACCCTCCTTTATTCCAAACCATCGCAACATGAGCTCAAGCCCGGAAGTAGCCGCATTTACACAAAGAACATGGTCAATACCCACATATTTGGCAATTTCTTTTTCAAATCTCTTGGTTTTTGGTCCGGTTGTAAACCAACCTGATCGAATAGTATCTGCTACTTCTTCAATGATTTTTTCGTCAGTTCTGGGTTTGTAGAATGGGAGGGTATTCTTAGCCATGGCGCTATACATCTAAATCAAAGTATTTCCGCAAAATTAATCTATATAAAATTAAAAACTAATAAAATACTGATATGCAATATGAAAGACTTTGGAGTTAAGTTTGTAGCACTTACCTGCTCATTTTTACTTCTTTTGGGGTTGTGTGGTTTTTTAAGATCCAAAAATTGATAATCCCGATTAAATATCCCCAGCCATAACTTATATGCATGGTCAAAAACGCTAAAAATAGAAAAGGAATCATTGCGATTTTCGGAAGTGAAATTTTAAATGATGCGATAAAATTTGCAATAGAATGTAGCGATATGATCAGAAGGAAAATGTACAGTGAATAAGAGTGGAATGGGTATAAAGCTAAACTACAAATAAGAGATGTTACAAACAGAAATGGAACAAATTGCCTCCAGGTGGCAGGTTTCCCTAATTTTATATTTACCAAAGGCTTGAAATACCCATATTGGTAGTGCATGGTCCAAAGTTTAGTATAAGTATCCCGTGCATAGTAATTGATCTCTACATCGGGTACTAAAAACATTTTTCCTTCACTGTTCTTTAAACGTGCATTCAGTTCATCATCCTGATTCCGGATCAGATCTTCATCAAAGAATCCAATCTTATCAAATACTTCTCGCTTATAACAACCAAAAGGTACAGTATCTGCTTCTTGAACTTCAGAAGTGCCAATTTTGTACAGGGCATTTCCAACTCCAAAAGCATTAGATTGAGCAAGTGCAATTGCTTTTGCTTTCAAAGTATCAGATCCTGGATTAGTTATCCATAGTCCCCCAACATTATCAGCATTTAACTTATTTAACCAGTTTACTAACCTTGAAACATAATAATCCGGGTAGACAGAATGTGCTCCTAAAATTATTATTATCTCGCCTTTTGAAGATTGGATTCCTTTATTCAACGCAAAGGGTACATATTTCTTTGGGTTGTCAATTAATTGTATAAATGAATGATTATTGGAATATTGTGTTACTATATTTCTTGTGTTATCATCACTCATGCCATCCATAATGAGCAATTCAATTTTTTCAGACGGGTAGTCTTGATTGAGAACGCTTTCAATTAATGGCCCGATGTAATTCTCTTCATTTCTACACGGCACAATTATGGATACCAACTTTTCCATTCTTTATTGTTTCCAATTGCTAAGGTCTCGATCGGTAATTTTTTCCACTATTTCAATTTCAGGAATGAATTTAGCCAGAAGCATTTTTCGTATAGAATCACTGATTATTTGGGTGGTGTCTTCTTTTTTTACATTTTTTAAAATGATCGACCGTAGAGACTTGTTTCTTTTTAGGGAATCCAGTATATAAAATAATCCTAATTTTCTCAAGGTGTCAGCAGCAATTCTAAATATTTTTTCACTTCCAGGTACTACTGCTTGAGCACTTGGGTTTATTTTTTCATTAACAATGTCAGGTTCAAATTTTGAATCAACACCAATTATTTCGTATAGTTTTTTTGCAAAACTCACGGGATTAGAATCTAAGTCATCATAGAATAAAATATTTATCTGGGATCTATCGAAGTGTGATAAATATCTGTTTAGATGGGTACCTAAAAAATTATCGGTTATAAGGTCTGGTTGTTGTTCAATAGATTTCTCAAAACTTAATGTGGTTTGTCCTGCACGTTTTCTATATAGATATGAAGAAATTATTCTATCAATTGGGTTTCTTAAACAAGTAATAAGAGTGGTATCAGGTAAAGTTGATTTAATTCTTTGTGGAACT
>JAESTI010000327.1 GCA_016763665.1 Bacteroidia bacterium
ATACTGCACCTGGCATTTGCTGTTTTTCCCCAGCCTAAAAAGAGGACTCATATATAATGTTCTATTGACGTTAGGCATAGCTATCTTCTATTTTACTAAGAGTGCTTACTTTGATAATAGCTTCAGAGATGCCATGGTGACATATGAATTGCTCATTTTATTTGTGGTCATATTTCCATCCGTTGTTGTTTCTATATGCATAGCCTTTGCAACATTTCTTTACCATAAAGCATTTTTTAACAGGAAGTTGATTGCCCTTTTTTTAGGAATATCAGTTTGTTTATTTATTAATTCCAAATTTTTTGAAATTGAAGATAGGCCTTATAGCAAAGATGGTATTCATACGGAATATTATGAATCCGGGAGAAAGAAAGCAGAAGGTATGATAAAAGATGGTTATAAGGATGGAGTCTGGATCACATGGAATCATGAAGGCCAAATAGTGAAGAAAGAAAACTACAAAGACAACATGGCAAATGGGCTTTTTGAATATTATTACAATGGGAAAAAACATGGAGCAAGGATTTACGAAGATGGTAAAATAGTTAAAGAACTAACATTTACCGGAGATAAAATTCGTGAGGTTAATTATATTGACGGCACCACCAAAACATATAAAGATACTACACACAAAATAAGGCGTAGAAGGATAAAGAATCCTTTAACTGAAAAATTAGAAAAGGAAAATGAAAAGTTCCTCGCAAAAAAAAGACGTAACATCAAGATATATAATACGTTTTTTAAAGAACTAAAAAAGACAAGCAAAGATGAAACCGCAAATTCCGATAAGAACCTAAATAATGTTCCTATTGGTTTCAGTAGAAAGCAAAGCCATGTCTTCAACGGTTTAAATGATATTTTCAAAGATGAGTCCAGGTCTGATTCAAGCTTTTATAGTTTTCTACAGGAATTTAAACAGGCCTTGAACAACCGGGATAGCCTTAAAATATTGTCCTATTTCAACGATACTATATTCGCAACCGGATATAATTGTTATGAAAGATTGATATTGCCAAATGGATTACGAGCTTGTACAAAAGCAGGTGTTTGGAAGTATTATGTTGTTTCCTATCGCACCATTGAAAACATTTCGGATCTATTTTTTAAGCACATTAGATTTGGATTTAAAAATATCCCAATCAAACCGAATGAATCAGGGCTTCATAATGTCGAGAAAAAATTTGGAAATTATCCCTTCAGAGACACCTCATGAAGTAATAACCTATTATCCTACAATATGATTTATGTGATTGACAAAAATGTGCCGATGTATGAACAACCTTCTCTGAAATCCAATATTTTAAGAAATATATCTTATGAAGCAATTTTTGATGCCCCTGATATGGGTGGCTTGCAATATACAGAAGAAGAAAAAATTTACTGGGAGGAAGTAATTCTTAATGATGGGGGAAAAGGCTACATAGATCGAAAGTATTGTTTAAATCAATTTGAAATGTTTAGCATTTACATTTCGAAAATTAATGGCTCCTGGAAAATAACTATGATCTCGGAACCTCCGGGATGCTAATAATAACAGTTGTTAATTACCCTTGAAAATCAGATCGAGCGAGCTTGTAGCTCGTTTGAAACATTCTTCAGGCATCTTGCCGAAGTGTGTTATGTTTGTAACATGTTTGGTATGATTCCTTCAGCCAGAGGCTTGGTAATTGTTCAAACGAGCTACAAGCTCGCCCAATCTGATTATATCATTTTAGTTGTCAGTCTACCTTATCTTTGATTTTTCTTACTTCTTTCTTTGTTAATCCAGTTTTCTTTGCAACTGCTCTAATGCTATGTCCTTCTTTAAGTAATCGGATTGCATTGTCTTCCTTTGAAACTTCATCTTTTTTAGCTTTATCATACCACCTTTTTAGGGCATCTGAATTAATTTTATTAATGGAATCTTGATTTATAGTCTTGTTTTGAGACGGTTCAATTAATTGCTGGTTATAATCTTGACTTTTTGAAGAAGTAGTGGTAGTGCTATTTGTGGATTTCTTAGATTTTTCTTTCTTATCAAATAATCCTAATTCATTTTTAATTTCTGCTAAAAGTATTGCCGCTTCTGTCATAAATGCTGTAGAATATTCCATCCGAGAAAAATACGAATCTAAGTCCTCTAAACTTCCATTATTATAAAATTCCAAAGCATAATCGTAGGCATCTTTTTTGGTATATAAACCTGTAGAAAAATTACTCTTCAATGTATTAATCTTATCATATAGATGTTGTGGTGCTTTTGGGCAACCAGGGATGTCCATATAATCGTATTGAGCATACTCACATTTTTCTCTCCCTACTTTAGCTGCTTTATAAATATCATAAAGAGTGGCTTGACCAGATAAATACAAATTTGATACATATTTAAATTGTTTATCCGCACTACTTATAGGTTTTTCAATACTATATAAAGTCTGCTCTAATGATATAATATATTTTTTCAATGATTCCTGTTCCTCTTTATTCAGAGTAATTTGTTGACTATTAGAATTAGGGTTATTGGTAGTATTATCATCTTCAACACTACCAAATGCCAAAAAGATATATATAATCAATATAATGAAGGATGTAATATGTAAAGTTCTATTCATTTCGCATATAGCTCAACTCGTCTAATATTCAATAATATAAATCCTGATGTAATAATAATTGAGATTAAATCAATCAAATCAAAAGTACCAGGAATCAAGTCTATGATTTGACTTACTTCGCCAGTTATTGCAAGAATCACTCCTGAGGTAACCCATAACATACTTATCAATGTTAATTTCCCCTTCCAAATAAATATCATACAATTAGTAAGTGAATAAACCCAAAGGCAAGTAGGTAGGCTATAAATAAACCAATCAGGAATAACTGGTTCTAAATGATTAAAATTTTGTCGGAAATACTGGATACTATCTTCCAACCCTAAAAAATAAAACCATTTAAACATTAAAAGGTCTTCTGTTCTAAAAGTCAGATAAATGAATCCACCGATAACAATCGGTGCAATTATGTTTAGAAATAAATTAAGACTCTTCATTTTTTACCACATGGAAAATCAATAAAATCCCCCGACTTTGGCAGCCAAATATCATACACAAATCAATAAAACGGGATTCCCTTTTCATAAGACTAAACACTTATCTGATGCCTTCTTTTTTAATGGGCGCATACTCTTATTTTTCTCTGAATTCTACTAACAAATTTAACAAAAATGTTCAATCAAAACATCATCCCTAAATTGTCACTTTGTGTTAAAAATTGGGTATGGACGATCAGATAGGGCGAGCCTCTGGCTCGTTCGAATCATTCTTCAGGTATCTTCCACTTTATGGGGCAAGTGTTTTTCACTTGTGTCGATTAATTTAGTCTTGAAGCACAAGTCCAAAAGATTTGCGCTATAAGGGGATCTTTTAATCTTACAATTTTTCAATCTTATAATCTTCAATCAAAAGGATATTTTATTCCCAATACTTTTACGAAACCAAATGATCTCTAACCAATCTGCATTCCAGCTAACAACACTTCTATAATCTTTAATAATAGAATTTTCATTAGATACATTGATGACTTTTCTATCGAAAGAGTATTCAAACCCATATTTGATCTTATCCATTCCAAAAGATTTATAAAAACCTGTATCCGAAATTATTTCAGCATTCGCCCAGAGTGAGCCTTTCCCGTTAATTGGCCCCCAGACATCCCATTTCATATATGGCCCTTCTATTGTGCGTGTAATAGTTGTGTCGGTATATTTTATATAGTTTGCAGGAGGTCGATGATAGATACCCGAATATATTTGCTGATAGGCCCTATTAAGGGAATCAAGACAAATGAAATTAAATTCAAGAACTAACCATAATTTATTGGACTCTGTTTTGGTAGAAAAGGATACATCAGTTAATCCTCTTACTGATCCGAACTCGTGTTGAAGGACTCCCAAAGTTTCTTTTTCATC
>JAESTI010000328.1 GCA_016763665.1 Bacteroidia bacterium
CATATTTAACAAAGTAATAATTGGTAAAATATGTTTTTTTTCAGTTAATTTGCACCTCGTTGATTTTAAAGTTATTAACCAGAAAATTTATCATCCTTTATATAATTAAATATACCATGAAAAAGTTTTTAACCCTTTGTGTAATTGCCGTGTTATTTTGCGGATTTTCAACTTTGAGCCACGCTCAAGATGATGCTGAAGCAAATCAGGATATGGTAGAAGATACCGCCATTGCAAGTGATGAAACAGTAATGGAAGAAGAAGTCGTAGCCGAAGAACTGGTACAAGAGGAAGCTGTAGAGGAAACACCACCTCCTGCAGAAACTGAAGAAGAGGAAGATGCTACCTTTCATCAAGTCATTAAAACCAAATTCATAGAAGGTGGCCCGGGTTTTATGGGAATTGTTTTGATCTGCCTGATACTTGGGTTAGCTATTGCCATAGAAAGGATCATATATTTAAATTTGGCTTCTACAAACACAAAAAAGTTATTGGTTGATATTGAAACCTCTATTCAATCAGGTGGTGTTGACGCAGCTAAAGAAGTATGCAGAAATACATCAGGACCAGTTGCCAGTATTTTTTACCAAGGTCTTAGCAGATCACACGAAGGAGTTGATATTGTTGAAAAATCAATCATTTCATACGGTTCTGTGCAAATGGGATTATTGGAGAGAGGCATGGTTTGGCTGTCACTATTCATTTCGTTGGCTCCAATGTTAGGATTTATGGGTACTGTAATTGGTATGATCCAGGCGTTCGATGCCATAGCTATTGCAGGTGATATTTCACCGGCAATTGTTGCTGATGGTATTAAAGTAGCACTTTTAACAACTGTAGCGGGACTAATTGTTGCTGTAATTCTACAGGTATTTTACAACTACATTGTTACAAAAATTGACGGTATAGTAAACTCAATGGAAGATGCTTCTATTTCATTGGTTGATGTACTAGTAAAGCACAACCTAACTAATAACTAATTGATCTAAACTAGAATTAAGCAATATGGAAAATATCTTAATTACCGGAGGACTTTATTTAAGCTATATGTTTTTAGCAGTTGCAGCTCTGGGTGCTGTTGCATTCCCTATTATCCAAATGGCTAAAAACCCCAAAGGTGCTAGGTCCTCAATAATTGGTGTAGTAGCAATTCTCATAATTTTTGGTATTAGTTATATCATGGCATCAGATGAACCAATATCAAAATTCGAAGCCAATTATAAAATGGTTGGAGGTGCAATTATTTCTATGTATATATTGGGTATTGGCGCAATTGGTTCAATAGTTTATGTCGAAGTATCTAAAATGTTCAAATAAAGGTGTTAAGAAAAAAGAAAGATAGAAGTCCGAATGAAATCAATGCAGGCTCAATGGCCGACATTGCTTTCTTGCTTTTGATATTTTTTCTGGTTACTACTACTATGGATATGGATAAGGGTATACTTATCCGGCTCCCACCCTGGAGTGAAGAAGATCCACCTGATGTAAAAGTTATTGATAGAAATACTTTTATAGTTTTGGTTAATGCTCGTGACGAATTGCTTGTGGAAGGTGAACGCGCTGAAATAGAAGATTTAAAAGATCAAGCAAAAGAGTTTATTGGCAATCCATTTAACAAGATAACATTGGCAGAAAGCCCACTAAAGGCCGTAATTTCATTAAAAAATGACAGGGGTACTTCATATGATATGTACATTCAAATTCAAAATGAATTGAAAGCTGCATATAATGAATTAAGAGATGAAGAAGCGCTAAGGCGTTATGGTATTAAATATGCTGAGTTAGATAAGACCAGAATGAAGCTTATTAAAAAGGCATATCCACAAATAATCTCGGAAGCAGAACCTGAGGATGCAGGCAAACAGATATAATGAATGAGTGCAGCTAAATTGTTAAATTAACCGAATAAAAAGACTACTATTTTAATTGCTTTGATATGACAGATATTGGATATTAGATGTTGGATAATGGATATGGGGAACCATCTAATATCTAATATCCAGTATCTAGCATTGTCAAAAAACAACAATTTATATATAATTTTGGCTAATAAAAACCACTGAATAGTTACAAATGGCTAAATTTCAAAAACAAAGAAGTGCAGCTAGTGCTGAGATATCAACAGCATCATTACCTGATATCATTTTCATGCTATTGTTCTTTTTTATGGTCACTACCGTAATGAAAGACTCAACTCTTATGGTTAAAATAAAGCCACCGGAAGCAACCGAGATACAAAAACTTGAAAAAAAATCTTTGGTAAGCTATATTTATTTGGGGCCGCCAATACAGGCAATTTACGGTACAGAGCCAAGAATACAACTTAATGATGCATTTGCTGAAGTAAAAGACATTCAGCCATTTATCATATCCGAAAGGGAAAAATTAGATGAAAAACTAGTTCCCTTTATGACTACTTCACTGAGAGTTGATCGTAAAACGAAAATGGGTATCGTTTCAGATATCAAGCAACAACTAAGAAAGGTTAATGCATTAAAAGTTAACTACTCGACAAAGAGAGGTTTAAGCAAAAGCTAGATTCTTGATGTTGGATGCTGGTTATTGGATTCTGGATAAGTTTAATATTATCAAATCCAAAATATAACATCAAATATCTATAATCAACTTCTGAAGAATTCCATAGTAGCATCAACTACAATTCTGGTATGTTCGGTAAGTTCCGTAGCTCCCGGAGGATGAGAAGAGCCAAAAGTGTGATTAGCACCATCTATTTCCATGAGCTTTGTATTGGAATTCCACCCGTGAATGGTCTTGGCTTGTTCAACCGGTACGGATTCATCAGCAGTACCATGAACAATTAAATAAGGTATATTGATCTTTTTAACTCCCTCTTCAATATTCAATCTTTCTTTATTATTTTCAAAATCCTCATACAATTGATAATAAACCGGCATTTGCTGTTCTGTTCTCTTATTCTCGATCATTACCACTCCATCGTTTTTCCATTCCTCAAACTTTCCATTTTTCCAAATATTCATAAAATCATTAAGAGCTGCCCATGTCACTAATTTCTTCACACGATCATCTTCACTTGCTTTTAATATAGATATAGCACCGCCTCTGCTATGGCCAATCAAGTATAATCGATCCAGGTCCATTTCTTCTTTATCAATGTACTCTCCAGAAGAAGCCCAATCTATCACTTTACCAAGATCATCCAACTCTTTGGTAAAATTGTTATTACCAAAAGCTTCTAAATCAACAAATTCAGTGGGTTTTCTAAAAGATGTACCGTTGTGAGAGAAATTAAATTTCAGGAATATAAAGCCTTTTTCTGCAAATAACTGGGCAATAAAATTAAAGTGTCCCCAATCTTTAAAACCCTTAAATCCATGCGAAAGAATAACTATAGGTTTTGGTTTCTTATCTTTCACCAAAAAACCATCCACAATTACATAGCGGTTATCACTTGTAGGAATAGGTATATTACCTATTATTTCCATATCAGCTTATTTTCAAATCGTTATCCTTGACAAATATATTATAAATATAAAAAAAACAACTCAATAATGTATAAGGTCAGGCTGTTTTCTGCCTCATCTTTTTATAATCTATAAACCAGCTTTTGATCTTAATTCCGATAACGCCCTGAAAAGCTTCCTTAAATATTGCACCGCTCATTTTTGAATGCCCTTTGGTTCTATCTGTAAAGATTATTGGTATTTCCAGGATCTTAAAACCCAATTTCCAGGTTGTAAATTTCATTTCAATTTGAAAAGCATAACCAACAAACTTGATCTTGTCTATTTGAATTGTTTTTAGAACTTCAGCTCGGTAACATTTAAATCCTGCAGTAGCATCCATTATTTTCATTCCGGTTATCCATCGAACATACACAGAGGCAAAATAAGACATTAAAACACGGCCCATTGGCCAATTTACCACATTCACCCCGGAAATATATCTTGAGCCTATTACTAAATCAGCATTTTCGTCAATACAAGCATCGTGAAGCCTAACCAAATCTTCAGGGTTATGAGAAAAATCGGCATCCATTTCAAATATGTATTGGTAATTTTTTTCTAATGCCCACTTAAACCCATGAATATATGCAGTGCCCAAGCCTTGCTTTCCGGTTCTTTCTTCCATAAAAACTCTACCGTCAAACTCAGCTATTAGCCTTTTTACAATATCCCCAGTACCATCTGGAGAACCATCATCAATTATCAGAATATCAAAATCTTTTTCCAGAGATAATACCCTTCTGATAATGTCCTCAATATTCTCCTTTTCGTTATAGGTAGGTATTATGACAAGTTTATCCGACAAAGCGTTCAATTAATTACCAAAGTCCATTTTTGATAAGCTAACAAAGATAAAAGTTTTTTAAAATCATGATGATTAAGGAACTCATCTCTTCTGAAATTTATTATCAACAACTAATACCACTTATCCACACATGAGAAAGCCTTTCGTCCCAATACATTCACGTCAATTCCCACAAATTGTGGAAAACCCCACTTTGGTTGTAGTTATAATCGAATCTAATTTTGAGAAACCAAAGGATAAAAATATCATATCCAATATATGCGACAAAACAAACTGTACTCCATTCTCTTTCTGGCTTTGTCATTTTTTATTTTTTCTTCGTCTTTTGCACAACTCACTAAAGCGGAAAAAAAACAACTCAAAAAAGAATTAAGGCAATATAGGAAATGGAAACCTATTGAGATCAAGGTACTAGCGGAAGATTTTGACGAACACATAGCAAATATAAGACAACTAGAAAGAGAAATAGACAGCCAAAAATTAGCTAAAGACTCAATCGGTCAAATGTTTTCCAGACAAAAAATAGATCTTGAAGACTGTAATACCAGATTAGCAACCGGTGAAGGCCCAGCTACTCCAGCTCCATCAACCCCTGCTACAACTACAGAATCAGCAGTTGCAACTTCGGACGATGCTCCTTCAACTCCTACACCTGTCACTTCAACTGCAGGACCA
>JAESTI010000329.1 GCA_016763665.1 Bacteroidia bacterium
AGTCCCTCACCCTTCAATCTGCCCAACAGGCTACGGACAGTTAGGTAAAAATAAGGTCGGAATAGAATAGATTACATGCCAGTAATATTTGTTAATTTAATTGAAGTTCAGCATTTCGGCTTATATTGTACAAGAACAAACTCTCGAAGAAAGTGAAATATACTGCTGTGCAACTATGGGCTCTTTTTATCCTTTTGATAAGTTCCTTGAGTTCGTTCGGACAGATTGATCCGAATATAGACTACATACCTATACAGTGCGAAGGTCCAATCCCTATTGCAGTTCGCGCCTTGGCCAGCAAAAAATTTAAACAGGATAAAGAAATCTATAAAGGCGAGTCGAGAAAAAAAAGGAAACAGACTGATCGATTTTTGCTAAAATCTAATTTTATTCTCGATGAAATGTTGATTAGTGGACAGCTGTTGTTTGGTGATCCGGTAACGCAATACATTAATAAGGTAGCAGATGTATTATTGAAAGATGCTCCTGGTCTTCGAAAGCAGATTGATATATATACTACTAAATCAACTGCTCTAAACGCTTTTTCCACAGACAAAGGGATTCTCGTTTTTAACCTTGGACTGATTGCAAGAGCAGAAAATGAAGCTCAAATCGCTTTTATTCTCGCTCACGAACTTTCGCACTACATTAAAAAGCACAACATAGATAAGTACTTCCAAGTGATAGATGTGCTACAGAAAAAAGAAAAGTACCTGGAAAGTCAGCTTGGCGGTAAACTGTTAGAAATCTCCATGTATTCTAAAGATAAAGAATATGAAGCTGATAAAATAGGATTTGAGAAATTCTTCGGTAAATCTAAGTACTCACTTGATGAAATTGAAAGTTCATTTGACCTCCTTAAGAAGTCTCACCTACCTTTTGGTAATACAGTAATAGATAGTTCCTTCTTTGGTTTTGGGTGCTTACTGGACTCTAACCACTTTCTAAAACATATAGCTTCAATTGACTCTTTAGTTAGTGATGAAAATGACACTTCAAGCACACATCCCAGCACGGACAAAAGAAAGGAAGTCATTCTTGATCTTGCAAAGGAATACAACAATGACAACCGATCAATCTTTATTAATTCAAAAGAAGAGTTTTCAAAAGTAAGAGAGCTTGCAAGATTTGAACTCAGCCGACAGTATTACACCAATGGCTTGTTTGCTCACGCTATTTATAACAGTTATTTACTTCTACAAGATCATCCAACCAGCGAGTATCTAAAAGTAAATATTGCTGCTTCATTTTATGCCATTACCAAGTATAATCGTAAACGGAGTTCTAACTATACCTCTAAATTTCTTGAAAATGTAGATGGAGAATCTAAACAACTATTTCACGTGCTATCCAAATTGAATATTGAAGAATTAGCTGTGGCATGTTTGTTAAATATATCTAAAACAAAAGAAGAGTATCCAAAGAATGAATACCTCGGAACTATCTACGATGAGGCACTGAACATATTGGTCGAAATCCATACAGAGGATAGTGTTTATTACAGCTCGTCACTAATAAAAGGAGGGATAAAAATATTAAAGACCAGAAAAGGATTTGTTGTGGATTGGAACTTAGCAGTTAAAGAGTACATCGAGAAAGAGAATGCAATCCAAGCGGTGACTCGAGATGACTTAAAAAGAAAAAGGAAAGAAAAAAAGGTTTTAAAAAAATATTACAAAAGGCACGGCTATTCACTGGGGATAGATGAAATATCGATTATAAATCCAACCTATGAGAAAGCAGATCAGCGCAAAAAAGATCAAGTAAGACACCTGGAAGCGGAAGAAAAGGAAATAGAGTTGTTGGCAAACATTGAGGAGCATACCAAGAGCCTAGGGCTAAATGCCAAATTACTCGCTCCAAAAATTATGAAGGAAAATGCAGTTAATTCGTTTAATGAATATGCGAATTGTTTGGACTGGATTCGCGAAAGGTTATTGTCTGAAGATGACCTTAATCTTGTCCCTTACAACAATCAATTTCTTAAAACCGCATTGCCTGAACACATTGTTGTACTTGGTTTCGTTACTGTTCGAATTAAGAAGACCAATATTATTAACAAATATGGCCTATTTATATTAGGTTACGTTACTATTCCAATTGGGGTGTATTTAATGGTAAGACCGGAGTATTTCTCCTTATTTTATTATACCATTTTTAACACTAAAGATGCAAGTATTAAAATGAACCGTACAAAATTTTGGAGGCGGTCAGCCAAAAACGGAGGGTACTTAAATAAAACTCTATATGACTCTTTGCTCCAAACAAAAAGGAAATAAAAAGAGTCGTACCGGGGTATATTCTATTCTGTTTTATGAGTTTTATTATAAAACTTCACCATAGTTATTGGATCATTTTTAAAGATCTCTTTTTCTTTCAACTTTCTTACTAACTCCGGATTATCTTTAAAATACTTGTATAGTTTAGAATTGAAAACAACATTAGCCGGTTGTAAATGGGTTTCATCTTTTCTTCTAAAAAAGTAATTTAAGGCAAGCCAACTGTCTCCTTCAAAGTATTCCATTTCTAAACGTGAATACAGATACATTTCACCCTCAATCTCTTTTTTCGCAAACTCCCAATTGATAGCTTCGATAAAATCATCTCCACATTTAAACGATTTTATTTTAAATGCGGAATACTTGCTGGTCTTGTCTTTCCCTTTATCACTGGTATAGGTTAGTTTAACAGCGCTTCTGAATGCTCCGTCGCTGTTTATATAATCTACAAACCCCCGCAGTGTATCATTTTCATAGGTTACCACATACCCCTTTCCAGTTTGAGCAAATGAAATACCTGTTAATAAAGCAAGGAATATTAGAACAAAAATAGATCTCATGCAACAATGTTTTAATGAAAAATTGATATAAAAAAAGGAAGCTGCATTTTCACACAGCCTCCTCTTTATTTACAAGGTTTATAACTTACCACTTACCTTCTAGTGTTTTAGAGTACTTATCAAGGACTTTCTTGTTGATGTAACCGCTATTTCCTTTAGACAAATTAAGCCCCCTCAAGCTTACTGCTACTTTACTGGAAGCAATTGCATAAACAGCTCCAGTTTTGGCCTCCATTAAGTAATGATAATAAATGTAATTTCCACCTAAAGCTAACGGAGCAATAATACTATATGCTTTACCCGGCTCTCTGTTTAAAATGGCATTTCGCCATGTTTCGTAGGGCACTATTTCACATTTACCGGTGTAATAATCTCCAACTGTTTCTTTGGTGGTTTTACTATCCATCCAACCTTCTGCTAACAAAAGATTTGCCTTTTTCAATTCTGGTGATTTGATCTTATACTCCCCTCGTGCTTTTGCGGTACCTAATTGCTTCTCATTCATGGTATTGAGGTGATAGTGCATAGCAGACACTCCGAAATATAAAATCTCCTTCGTTATTACATCATCTTCCCCAAAAGCCGGGATAATCTGTTTGTACATGGCTTTTTTACTTTTACCAAACAGTTCCAGAATGTGACCAGTTGAAATATACCGATATCTGCCAGCACCATCTTCATGAGTCAGTGATTGAGAACTAGTCGTCCCTGTAGTAATCACAATAATACTTTCATCTTCTTTTGCTTTTTTGATTGCTTCGGCTAGAGGCATAGGTTCTCCAACTTTACCAATAGTCCAAAATTGCTTTACCGCATCATACAAAGCTTCATTGACTGCTTCATCGTGTGAAGTACCTACAATTAAGGTCGCATTTTTAATTATTTCTACTTTTTCTAATTTTATAACGTGGAGCTGTGCTTTAACTGTAGTAACTATTGCTACAGTAAACATTAATAATAGAATTTTCTTCATAGCAGTATTAGTTTAGGTTTGTTTTATAGACTTAAAAATATTATACGTTGAATTGGTGATTATACTTAGTAATAACATACATGATAGGCCTATGCATCTTAATGATATTTTCATCTTCTCATTTTTTATATAAACCAAACGTACACTATTATCTCAGTAATTCCAAGTACAATTATTGGCCTAAATAGACAAGAAATGAGCTCAAATATGGTGAGATTCTGAAAGATATAAGAGTAACTTATTGTTTTTCAAAAAGCTATATTCCTATACCGTAGTGCAAAATTAAAGGGTTATAGGCAAAGTTAGGATTCTCCGCATTTCGTAAAATGGTTACTTTCACATACAGAAAGTAACCTACTATCGTTATTTTTCAAGATCGGTAGTATTCTCACCGATAATTTCTCCTAATTCACAGGTGAAACATCATTGGAAGCATAAAAGAGTTTTGATAAATCCAGATAACATCTTAATTATGCCTTAATAGCATAAGAGGATAAGTAATGAATAAATTAATAATGTAGAACCTTGTTATAGGAGGTTGCGAATTCGAGTCTCGTGCGGTCCGCTGAAACACTTAGTCCGTAGTCCCTCACCCTTCATTCTGCCCAACAGGCTACAGACAGTTAGGAAAAATTAAAACTTTAGACACTCCAAACTCAAGGCACTGAT
>JAESTI010000330.1 GCA_016763665.1 Bacteroidia bacterium
CAACACCAAAGGTCCAACTTGCATCATCAGGTATAGAATTAGCTGTATCTTTCATAAAAACCCCGCCTACCCCAACTCTCTCAGTTATAGTCAGAAATTGTTTAACTGCAACAGCGGAAGTATCCCAAACAATTCCGGAAGGCCATTCAATTCTAATTGAATCAATAACAGTGGCATTACCTAATCCAAACTCCACATCCAAACTATTTTGTCCATCGTAACCTGTTTCAACCAATACGTCATGATATTGCCAGGTTGGTGTGGCATTGATTGTAGCTTTAAGAGAAACTTTAGCACCTATAGCTGAAGCATTAGAAGCAGTACCTACTAATTTCAAGTTGACCCAGGAATTCAGATTTCCATCATTTGTATAAAAGAAGTTGTTATAGTCGCTTCCATTTGCAACAAACAGATCCACATCCCCATCTAGATCATAATCACCCCAAACTGCCGCATGAGATGCGCTTTGATCTAACGCCATTGCTACAACTGTATCTTGAGTAAATGTGCCATCGCCATTATTCGTATAGAAATGATTGGTTGAGCCCCAATTTGATAACATCATGTCCAAATCCCCATCATTGTCATAATCACCCCAACTGCTGCCAGTGGATCTCATTCCGTCATTTATAATATCTCCTACTAATATTTTTGTAAAAGTTCCATCTCCATTATTTTGGTAAAGGTTATTGTTCTCATAATTGTAATTGGCAACATAAAGGTCAGGATAACCATCATTGTTATAGTCTCCCCAGCTACTTCCAGTTGAGCTTTGATTATCGGTAACAATTTCACCTGCTAAAGTATCTCTTGTAAAAGTTCCATCTCCATTATTATTGTATAAATAATTGACATCCCAGTTAGCAACATATAGATCAAGTTGTCCATCTCTATCATAATCAATCCAAGTACAAACCGCAGAAGTTGCTTTATCTGTTACTATATCTCCAGTTGTTATTTTCGTAAAAGTTCCATCTCCATTGTTTTCATATAAAAAATTAGCGCTGGTACTGCCGTTAGTTACAAATACATCAAGGTAACCATCATTGTTATAATCCCCCCAAGTAGCACCACTAGAATATCCCCCATTACTCACAATATCACCAGTGGTAATTCTTGTAAATGTTCCGTCTCCATTATTATGATACAAAAGGTTATCAGTACTTGCATTTCCACCACCACACGCTACAAAAAGATCAAGATTGCCATCATTATCGTAATCGCCCCAAACGCCACACCTTGGATAAGTACCGGCATGTTCAATTATTGATGTATCAACTTCTGTAAATGTGCCATTTCCATTATTATGGTACAATACATTAGTTACGTATAGGTTGGAGATAAAAAGATCTAAATATCCATCGTTGTCATAATCACCCCATGCTCCACCAAATGTCCACAATGCATCATTGGCAATTATTGCTGTAGTATCTTTAGTAAAAACCTGGCTTTGCACTTGTAAACCAAGCAATATCATTAAAAATGAAAGATTAATTTTTTTCATATTACTACTTCCCATCCTTTTTTAATTTGACACAAAAAACCCATTCTACTAAGTACTTAAAATTTATAATTAAAATCAAGTACAATTTTAGGTCACAATATGAACTATTCACAGTATATTTGAAAGAATTTTTGACATAATAATAATTTAAATTATTGATTTACAGTTAATTAAAATTTATTTAATAGGGAAACAAAAGAACATTTTTTGAAGATTATAGAGCATTCCCTCCAATTTGCAAGTAAAAAAATTAATTGAAGAAATATGAAAAGTACTAAACTAATCGAATTTTTTGATACATTCTCAACCAAAGACCATAAGAGATTTTTAAAGTTTACCCGATCCCCTTTATATAATGAAAATAGCATCTTAACAAATTTATATGAGGTTATTGAACAGTTCTATTACACTCAAGAGAAAATTGACATTTCTAAGGAATTTGTATGGGGTCAAATCTACCCAAATAAGAAATATAATATTCTGGTCTTTACAGGCCTGTGTTCGGAGTTACTAAAATTAGTAAGAGATTATTTAGCACTTGACATTTATTCAAGCAATCCAATTAATAAGCAAAACAACTTGTTAATGTCCTTAAATGACAGGAATTTAAATAAGTATTTTGATAGTTTCATGAAGATCGCTCAAAAATCACAATCTCAAGCTAAGATAAGAAATGCATATTTCTACTTCAAACAATTTCAAATAGAAAGAGAGTATAACAATCACCTTGAAAAACGATTGGAACGCTCAAATGAAATAAACATAAAAAAAACTATCGATAACCTTGATGCCTTTTATTTGATCAATAAACTGAAGTATTACTGTGAAATATTGAATTACAAAAATGTAGTTGCTCTTGACTATGACATGCTTTTTATTGATGAAATTGTTCAACATATAAAGTCAAACAACTACGATAATATCCCAGCCATTCTGATCTATTTTAACATCCTAATAACTTTAACCGATAGTAGAAATGAAGCTTATTATTTTGATTTAAAAAATCTTTTGACTCTACATGCTTCAGAATTCGATGATGATGAAGCCCGTGTTATGTACGGATTTGCCCAAAATTACTGTATTAAAAAAGTAAACACCGGTGTACGGAAGTTTTTAAATGAACTATTCGAACTGTACCAAATAGTTTTGGATAAAAAGGTCATTTTCACGCAAGATCAATTATCCCCATGGGATTACAAGAATATAGTTGCCATAGGATTAAGGCTAAACGAAAGTGCCTGGGTTGAGAATTTCATTAAGACTTATAAAAACAAAATTTCAGATGAGTATCGAGAAAATGCATACATATACAACATGGCAAAACTCCAGTTTCATAACAAAAATTTTAGCCAGGTAATCAAGTTGTTGCAAAAAGTAGAATATAAGGATGTTTTTTATGGATTGGATTCCAGGGCAACATTGTTAAAAACCTACTATGAAGCAGATGCAATTACAGCACTTTACTCACTTATTGATAGCTCCAGAATATTTATAAGAAGAAATAAGTTAATATCAAATAACCATAGAATAAATTACTTGAATTTCATCAACTACCTCAAAAAGCTAACAAAATTATTCCCTGATGATAAGAGAAAACTTGCCAAAATAAAACAGGAAATAAAAGATGTTAAAGACATCGCGGATATTAATTGGCTTCTGGAAAAAGTAGAAGAATTGGAATATAAAAAGGCGGTTGCTGTCTAAGTTGTGTCTGTCTATATGCCGTAAAAACAAAAATGATTTTTCATAACACACCCTTTAACATCCCCCTTAGTCCCCCTTATAGAAAGGGGGATTGCTCTTAAGAGGTGAATATA
>JAESTI010000331.1 GCA_016763665.1 Bacteroidia bacterium
AGAATATTAAATACAGTTTCGCAAATTGGCATTGCTACTTTGTATTTCTTATTGATCTGATTGATACATTTTGAAGCATTATAACCTTCCGCTACCATCCCCATTTCAAACAGCGCAGACCTAACAGAATAACCTTTGCCGATCATTGTTCCCAACGTCCTGTTTCTACTAAATTGTGAATACGCAGTTACCAAAAGATCACCTAAATAAGAAGAGTTGTTAATATCACGATCTAATGGATGAACGGTATCAACAAACCTATTGATCTCCTGGCTTGCATTTGCTATAAGAACTGCTTGGAAATTATCCCCTAATCCAACACCATGACAAATTCCACTTGCAATTGCCACAATATTCTTTAAAACTGCTGCATACTCATTGCCAACAACATCATTGGACTGCATAGTTTTGATATACCTGCATTCAAGTAATCCAGTGAGCATTTTTGTAATACCTTCATCCTCAGAAGCAACTGTCAAATAAGAGAGTTTTTCCTGGGCAACTTCTTCAGCATGGCATGGGCCACTAATTGTAGCATATGAATCTAATGGGATATCAAAATTAGTATTGAAATACTCACTTATTATCAAATTGTCGTTTGGAACTATACCTTTTATTACTGAAACAACCGTTTTATCCTTAAAATGAGATCTATTGAGCTTACTTTCACCGAGAGCATCTTTTAAAAAGGCAGCGGGTACGGCCATGATCACAATGTCCGCATCTTTTAAAACTTCAAATAGATTAGAAGTTATTTTAAGAATGTCCAGGTTTAGCTCAACGGAACTCAAATAGTTAGGGTTTCTTCTAAATTTAGTGATGTTTTCGATGGCTTCAACATCCCTCATCCACCAGTTTATTTGTGGAGAAATACTACTGCCATCTCCATTTGCAAGATGCCGTGCAAGGATATTATCAGAAAATATCTTTACCAAGGCCGTTGCCCAACTGCCACCGCCAATTATCGCTACCTTATGATTGTTACTTCCCATTTGATCTATAGAAAAAAGAGAGCTAAAGATAGGAAATTTATTTTTAGAGCGTTATTGTTGAGAATGAACAAGAAGATTGGTGCTATGAAATTTATTACTTTTGACCTAGAAATTCAGAGTTTAGAATTAAGAATGGATTTAGATAATAGCTTATATCCAATAGGCTATAGATATTACTTAATAGAAGGAATGCAGTAATAAACCTATAAACTAATACACCAATAAACGAATCACTGAGCTGTTTTGAAATTTTATAAGCTACATTTTATCTTTTATTTTACATATATGGCTTAGTAGCCCCATTATATAAAGTGTTCGGATTAAAAATAATAGATTGGTATATCATTAAGAAGTTTCTTGGAACTTTTTGTTATGCATTATCTCTCATTATTTTAATTGTAATAGTGTTTGATATTGCAGAAAAAATTGATGACTTTCTGGATTCCGAAGCTACCACACATGAAATTGTCTTTGATTATTACTTCAATTTCATACCCTATTTTGCCAATCTTTTTAGCCCGTTGTTCATTTTTATTTCTGTGATCTTCTTTACGTCAAAAATGGCATCGAATAGTGAGATTATTGCTATTCTGAATAGCGGAATGAGCTTTAGAAGAATGCTGTTACCGTATTTTTTGGTAGCAACATTACTAGCAATGGGAACATATTATTTAAGTAGTTGGGTAATACCGAAAACAAACAAAGCAAGGCTTGCTTTTGAAGATACACATATAAGGACCCCTTTTGTTAATAGGGATAAAAATATTCACAGACAAATTTCTCCCAATACGTTTATATATCTGTCGAAATACAATTCCAAGTATGACATAGGATATTCGTTCTCAATGGAAGGATTTAAGAATGGAGAATTGATCTATAAGTTAATGGCAAAAGATATACGGTGGCAAAAAGATACAGAAATGTGGGCTATAAAAAACTATACCATTAGATATATTGATGGATTGAATGAGCGAATTGAAAAAGGAGCACGACTTGATACGATTTTAAATATTGTTCCAAAAGATTTTGAACATACTACATTTGAGATGACTTCCATGAATAATACCGAATTGAATAATTTCATTGAATCAGAAGAAAAAAGAGGTGCCGGAAATCTGGAGTTTTATCTCATTGAGAAACACAGAAGATATGCTTTCCCTTTTGCAACCTTTATTTTGACTTTAATAGGTGTCTCGCTCTCATCACGTAAAGTAAGAGGTGGAATAGGGATGCATTTAGGAATTGGAATTGCCAGCTGCTTTGCTTATATACTTTTCTTTCAGATATCAACTACATTTTCAACCAATGCAGGATTGTCTCCTTTGATATCAGTCTGGATACCTAATTTTGTATTTTCTATCTACGCTCTTTATCTCTACAAATTGGCGCCCAAATAGCTAATTATTTTACCTTTGTAAAAATCCAAATTAGTTGAGAATGTCAGTCATTGAAAATGTTAAGGAGCTATTAAAAAATACATCTTCCATTGTAATTACGACACATAGGAAACCTGATGGGGATGCCATTGGTTCTTCTTTGGCAATGTTTCATTATTTGAAACAGAAAGGAAAAGATGTAACAGTCATTACTCCGACTGACTATGCAGATTTTCTTCATTGGATGCCTGGAAATGATGAAGTGATAGATTATGAAAACTCTAATCAAACTGTTGCTGATGAGCTAATAAAGAATGCAGATGTCATTTTTTGCCTGGATTTTAATCATTTGAAGAGGGTAGAGGGTATGGAAGAAAAGATTAGAGCCTGTTCAGCTAAAACCATCTTAATAGACCATCATACTAATCCTGAGAATTTTGAGAATTACGATCTTGCAGATGTTAGTGCAAGTTCAACAGCCGAGTTGATTTACGATTTTATTTGCGATTTAGGTGATAAGGGTTTGATCAATAAAGATATTGCAGAATGTATTTATACAGGCATTATGACTGACACCGGCTCTTTTCGATATCCTGGCACAACAGCTAAGACTCATAGAATTGTTGCCGATCTATTGGAATTAGGCGTGGATAATTCCAAAGTTCATGAACAAGTATTTGACAACTTTCCAGAAACTAGAGTTAAGTTTTTAGGATATTGCCTTAAGGAAAAGCTGAAAATATTTAAGGAATATTCCACCGCCATAATTGATGTAACCCCGCAGGAATTGGCCGAATACGATATTAGATCAGGAGATACTGAGGGATTGGTTAACTACGGATTGGCCATCCAAGGAATTAATATGGCTGCTTTGATTATAGACAGAGATCAGAAAGTAAAGATATCATTCCGATCGAAAAATGGCTTTAAGGTGAATGAATTTTCACAAAAATATTTTAACGGGGGAGGGCATACAAAAGCTGCAGGTGGAATTTCAGATGTGTCATTAGAAGAAACAGTGAGTAAAATAATCAGTTTATTACCTGAATATAAAGATCAATTAAATCAAACAGATTAAAATATGAAAAACTTTAATTGGATAATTATTGGCTGTTTAGCCGTTTCACTTGGATGTGGAAGTGGCTCGGATGATAGGAAAATGTCAAAAGAAGAGATCAATGACACTAAGGAAAAACTTGTCGAAAAAAACAAGGAAAATGTCTCAGAGGAAAAACAATCCATGCTGAAATATCTGAAGGATAATAA
>JAESTI010000445.1 GCA_016763665.1 Bacteroidia bacterium
ATGATAAGAAAAGAGCAGAGAACTATGATTGCGTTATTGCTTACCTGGAGAAGCCACTTACTAAAGAGAAGGTAGAAGGAATAATGGATAAGCTGACGAGTTAACTGCAGCAGGACTTCCTTTGAGGTAGCCTGTCAATGTGGGGGTTTACAATTTCTGTCCTTAAAAACTCCATTTCAACCTTATATACACGCTATTCCCAATATTTCCATTAGCCCCTGAGGATTTCATAAAAAACATTTGTCCTAAAAGTACAATTTCCCAATTCTCCTTAATAGAATAAGACAACGAAGGCATTGCGAACAGAATATTTAAGCCCGTTCCATAAATACCAACAAGGTCAGCTCTCAATAAAGGACTAATACTACCAGAAACTTGTCCAAATAAAGAAAATTGGGTGGGCATCAGGTTTTTAGCAGATAAAGCAGAAGAAAAAACATCGGTTTGAGAAATCGACATAATATCTGATGTTCCATTGCTGTTATACAATACAGAGCCATGAATATAAACTGCGTTTTTAAAGGAGTAATCATAAGAGACAGAAACATTCAGCACTCCTGAAGTATCGGTAATGTTATTTTTGGGATGGAAGTAGGTAGCTTCACCTTTAAACCCTGCATTTTTTAAATTTCCTGCCCAGCCGGCACCAATTGCAATATCTTCGTAATAAAGACTCCCCAAAAACTGGAAATCGTAATTCCATTTATTGAACTTGTACATCCCTGCTATTACAGTTTCATTTTTATTCTTTCCAGGCTTCACGGCAAGCTCTATGCTTGATATATCAGTGCGGTAATATTGAATTCGCAGGGCATCACTACCGGGGCGTTCCTCGTAATCAAAGTCGATATAATTAAAAACATTGAACAGGTCGTTGGGGTTCCACACCAAATTAACACCCCAGTTGATCCTTTGCCTGCCTAATCGAATGTCCCATTTATCTGCTGACCAGTTCATCCATGCCCGGTCAATTATCGAATGAATGACCAGTGAATTTTTATCAACTATAAGCCAGGAAAGGTCAAAATAGCCGTCATCTACATCCACGAACTGACCGAAACCAGGTGTCATCTTTACACGCTCGCCATAGAAAATCCTGTTACGAATTTTAACGGCAGCAGTAATTGAATTGGAGAGGTAGGCCTTCAGATTTAGACGGTTGTGAACGAGATTATCTGTTATGATACTGTCTAAATTATTACCAAACGAAACTACCTGAAGGTCTTTAACATAGCCGTTCAATTGCAGAATATCAGGCAGCTTTTTCTTGGGTTCTGATTCATCCTGAGAGAACGACATCAGCGAAAAAAAAACCAGGTAAAAAATTAAAACTGCTCGCAGAAATTTATTCAATTCAAACAAGTTTAAGGATTACACTTATCCTGTTTGTTTTTCATCAGATACTATCTTTCCATCTTCTAATGTAATCACTCTTCTTGCTTTGTCAATAACTCTTTGATCGTGGGTTGAGAAGATGAAAGTTGTACCTTCTTCCTTGTTCAACCTCGCCATAATATCCAGCAAATTTGCGGTTGACTTTGAATCCAGGTTTGCTGTAGGTTCATCCGCTAAGACAAATTTCGGCTTTGAAGCAAGCGCTCTTGCAACGGCAACCCTTTGCTGTTGTCCTCCTGACATTTTGTTCGGTCTTTTAGCGGTGAGATCACCCAACCCAACAGCATTCAGAAGATCTATGGCTCTTTGTTCCCTTTCATCCTTAGGTTTGTTTTGCATTAACATGATAAACTCAACATTTTCTTTTGCCGTCAGGACAGGAATAAGATTATATGCCTGAAAAACAAAACCAATATTATTCAGGCGAAAATCGATCAACTTGTTATCCTTCATTTTGGTAATATTCGTATCGTTTATTGTAACATTACCTTCGGTAGGGTTGTCCAGCCCCCCGATAATATTTAACAGGGTGGTCTTCCCCGAACCGGAAGGGCCAACGATAGCCGTAAATTCCTTTTCTTCAATATCCAAGGACACCCCATTGAGCGCGTGAACTTCAATGCCATTGTCCTGGTAGACTTTTGTGATGTTTTCAGTATGTATTATTGACATGATGTTTTTGTTTTAACTTATTTTTAAATATTAACCCGCAATCTACAAAGCCCTGACTGCTTCTGCAGGGTTTAGCTTTAACGCTTTTCTTGCCGGATAAATAGATGATAAAATTGCAGTTATGATAACCATAACAGCTATATTAAAATAAAAGTTATTATCCAACAGGGGATACACGATTACATCATAACCCAGACTTTTCATGCCTTCGCCAACCACTGAGAGATCAATGCCTCTATGGTTGAAATACCTGATGGTTAAATATCCAAGTAAAATGCCAAGCGGGCCTCCGACAAATGACAGGTAAATCGTCTCCAATACGATCATCGTAAATACCCTGAGTTTATTCATCCCAACGGACATCAGCATCCCCAATTCCCTTTTGCGTTCAAGCACAGCCATTAGCATTGTATTAATAATTCCGAAAGCGAGGGCAAGCATGATTATCGAGATGAAAATGTACATCATCTGATCCATCATCTCATTTGTAAAACCAAGTTCCGGGGATAATTCATGCCATGATCTAACCAGCATCTCTGGATTTTGCCGTTTCAATTGCTCTCTCACTTCAGGCACCATCTCAAAATCATTTGCCAGTATAGCTATTTCATGAATGTAATCACCTTCACCCAATAAATCTTCTATATCATTACTCTTTACAAAAACATTCATCTCATCATATTTTGAAGAGACTGTTTTATAAATACCTGCAACCCTGTAAGCCCCTGCAATTATCTCTCCCTCATCATTCTGAAAAGTAAGTACGATCTTTGAGCGAAGTTTTACCTTTAGTTTATTAGCCAGCTTTTCACCAATTAGGATCGGATTTCTTTTGACTCCTTCCAGGTATTTCCCATCGATCAATTGCCGATGCAGTGTTGTAACATGCTGTTCATGCTCCGGAATGATGCCAGTGATCTTAACTCCGTAGCCTCCGGCAGATGATGACACCATTCCATTCAGAATGATTCTCTCCGTATATGCTTTGATGTTTTCATCATCGTCTAACTTATCCGTGATTTCATTTACAGAAGGAATAGAGTAAATAATATTATTGTCAGACAGGAAATCAGGATTATGTATCTGGATATGAGATAGCGCATTGTTAATGACAGTATTGATCCGTTGTACCATCATACCATTAGAAAA
>JAESTI010000332.1 GCA_016763665.1 Bacteroidia bacterium
AACCAGATGAAAGTATAATGGGATATTCAATGGCTAAAAGAGCTATGGCCGTGCAAATAGATTGTTACAATAAACAATTTCATACCAATTATCAGTACCTTATCCCTTGCAACCTTTATGGTCAGTTTCCTTATACTGAGGACTTTGAAAAGCTTCATTTTGTAAATGCTATGATTTCAAGAATTATGAGAGCGTTGAAAAATGGAGAGAAAGAAATAATCCTTTTCGGTTCAGGAAAACCGCTTCGTCAGTTTATTTGGGCGATGGATTTTGCCCGAGCAATCAAACATGTATTGGAAAATGACATTATTGAAAATTTAAATATAGCTCCAGATCACAGTCAAACCATTGCAGAAATAGCGCAGATTTGTCTAAGCGCTTGCCATGCACAAGATATAAAAATAAAATTTGATTCCTCATTACCAGATGGTCAATATCGCAAGTGTGCATCAAATAAAAAAATGAAAAACCTTCTTACTAATTTTAGCTTTACTAGTTTGGAAGTTGGAATTGAAAAAACCTTTAAGGAAATGACAACATGAATAAAAATTACAAAACAATCACCTCTTGTCGCGTTTGTAATAGCGATAATATAATTGATGTATTAGATCTTGGTATGCAGCACATTCAGGGTGCTTTCAAAATCACTGGGCATCCTGATCCATGTACAAATAAATTTCCTAATAAGATCATTCGATGCTTAAATTGTCATCTAGTACAATCAGCAATTACTGTAGATCCAAAACTACTTTACAGTAACTATTGGTATCAGAGCAGTATAAGCAATACAATGCGAAACCACCTTGCTTGGGTGGCAGATACAGCTTGCCGTACAGTAGACGTTCCATTTGCAAGAGTGTTAGATATTGCTTGCAATGACGGTTGCTTACTCAAAGCATTCCCATTATTTTACGAAAAAACTGGAGTTGACCCTTCTAACGTTGCAAAGAATATTAATGATTCAGATATTACTGTATATAATACACTTTTTCCATGTGAAGCATTAAAGTCGAAGCAATTTGACATAGTTACTTCAATTGCCGTTTTTTACGATTTAGATAACCCTGTTCAATTTGCACAAGATATAGGAAATATCCTAACAGATGACGGAGTATGGTTTCTAGAAGTGGCTTATTTGCCATATATTCTTGAAAATCTTTGTTATGACACTATGGTTTTTGAACACATTGAGCATTATAGCCTTTTAGCTTTAGATTTTATTTTTAACAAAGTGGGTTTTAGGATATTTAGGGCAGAAAAAACACCTACAAATGGAGGTTCTATTTTTATTGGGTTATGCCATAAAAACAATTTTAAATTTGACCGTATTGGGTGGAGTAAGCATTGGGAATCCTTAAAGAAAAAAGAGGAACAAAATCTAAAATTACATACCGAGGAGCCATATATACGTTTTGCCACTAGGGTACAGGATCATCGAAATGAACTTGTTACACTAATAGATGATATTATTGCAAAAGGTAAAACCATACACCTATACGGAGCATCTACAAAGGTAAACACTATTTTAGAATATTGTGAATTAAATAAGTATATCCAATATGCTGCAGAAAGAAGTCAAGCAAAGTTTGGGGGCCAAACATTAAATGGCATAAATATTATAAGTGAAGCTGAAAGCCGAGCAATGAAGCCAGATTATTATTTAGTTGCACCATATCATTTTAGAAGGGAAATATTACAAAGGGAACATGAAATTCGTAGTCAAGGCACAAAATTTATTTTCCCATTACCTAAAATTGAAATTGTTTAATATACAGTATGAATAAATTGATGCAATCAGAGTACCTTGTTTTTGACAGTAAACCTTCCATCAAAAAAGCTAACCGTAATAATTCTACTTTTCTAGGTAGACGAGCAATAATTTGATTTGTGTTATGTTCTTGGAAGCAAATTATTGAAAATTATTCTTTTAACAGAGTTGTTTTATATTAAAGTTAATGTGTTTGAAATAATGGAGAGAGCAAAACGAAAAATTTTGTTTATATGGTTGCAGTTTTCGTTTTTTCTTATTTATCTTTTTATTTATTGTTACAGCATTTTCTTTAAAAAGAAAACAAAATATGGGGAAAAAATTGCTGCAGTATGGTACACCCCAGAAGGTGCTCCTGGAAGTAATCTTAGGCTGGGCAAATGGAAAGAATATTTCTTAAAAGATGGGGTCCATTATGATAATTTTCCATGTTATTCTTTTAAGGAATATGTAGAGTATTTTTTGGAAGGTACCTGGAGCAATAGATATTGGTTCTATTGGAAGTTACTTTTACGCAGATTTCGCCAGTTTTTTTCTTTGCGCCATTATGACATTGTTTGGATTGATAGAGGCTATATCCCGCTTTATCCATTATCAACGGCATTTTTTGAACGATGTATCAAAAAAATGGGATTAAAGGTTATTATTGACACTACAGATGGAGAAGATTATCAAAGTAATCCTAGATTAATGACAGATGTGATACAACAGGCGGATGTTGTAACTGTTGCGGATAAGTACCTTTATGAGTTTTATAGTGAGAAGCATAATCATGTATATAGGATTAATTGGACAATACCAACGGAGAATTATATCGTTAAATCAAATTACAATTTCAGGGAAACACTTCCTGTTATTGGCTGGATGGGAGACCCTATTAATGGTTTTTACTTGGAACAATTATCCACGGTATTAGAACGGGTTGCAAAACAACACCCCTTTATTCTTCGATACATGTGTAGAGTGCAATTGCGTATAAATATTCCAAGTGCCCGCATAGATAATTTTCAATTTGATGATTATTACGCAATTATTGAGACATTTGATATTGGCATATGTCCTTTCTTGGAAAAAAACATGAGTAACAAAGGGAAAATTGCAATGAAAAATCAAGAATTCATGTTGTGTGCAATCCCTCAGGTATGTTCTCAGGTAGCAGTTTCTGAGCATTTGGTCAATTTCGAAAGCGCAATGATTGCTGATAGTGAGAAAGAATGGGAGAATTACTTAATTGCCCTTATAGAAAATCAGAACTTAAGACAAAAAGTTGGTACTAATTCTAGAAAGATTTTTATAGAGAACTACTTGTACGAAAATGAATTTCCAAAATTAAAAAAAGCTCTCTTATCACCAAATGAGATGGAATAATTTCAAGTTTTTAGATAAGTGATATCCCACCAATAGGCGGTAAGACTATTATATTGATGGGAGGCCTTATAAACGCAAAGAGAAAATGGTGGCAATATCGTAAATGTACATTGTATTGATAACAAAATTGGTTTAGTATATAGAAGGGAAGAATTGACAAGATGCATTACAGGAGAATAGGGACACCTACAACAACACAGTCAGAGAGATTATTTTTGTTTTTCAAAATACCCTTTTAAAGTGTCGCCTGTATTTGTTAATGTAAGCATTTTGTTAATAATCTTTTTTAGTATTTTAAGATGCCAATTTTTACTTATTTGATTTCGTAATAATTCATCTGATGATTCTTCGCTAATTGGATTTTCATCAGATTTCCCTTTTGATATTTTTATAGCACTAATGCTGAATCCGGTTGAAAGAAATTTAACTGTTCTTAATCCTTCTTTTTTGGCTAGTTGAGTTAATGTAGATTTTGTAAAATATGCTAAATGTTCTGGGTAAACAATGTTATAATAATTTGCTTTTAAATAATATCTCGATAATGAATTAAAATTAGGCGTGGTGCAATAAAACAACCCTCCTCTTCTTAATAAGTTGCATATTTTCTCAATTTCTTCTTTAGGATTATTGATGTGTTCTAGTACTTCTATTGATGTTATAACATCAAATGATTCATTCTCATAACGTGAAATATCTAAAACCCCTTGTTCAATATTAATGCCCTTATCTTTGCATATTTCCACTGCTTTATTTGAGAATTCAGTCCCATATGCATCCCACCCACGTTTTTTTGCTTGTTGAAGGAAAAAACCTACTCCGCAACCTACATCTAAAATTTTGTTGGTTTTTCTGAAACACTCTAATTCATACAGGAGTAAATTGTATGAATCAATAGTAATTGGAGATAAATACTGTTCTTTAGAGTAGGAGTAACTACTGTAGTAACTTGTTAATTCTTCATTTGTTGGGATAGATTTCATAAAAACAAATCCACAATTATTACATCTAATTAGTCCTTTCCCAATATATCCTCTTAAATCATGAATGTTTTCAGATAAACAAATTAAACAAGCCTTGTGTATAAAATTGTTAGGGTTATATTCCATTCATTCAAAGTCATTTATTTTTTTAAAAGTATACTAAGGATTACCTCTTTCTTAATCACCATAATTTCTGTAATAAAACCCTTTACTATCCTTAAAATAAAAAATAATGAGGCAGCATGAGTATAAAACTATAGCAGGTAATCTATACCTAACTAAAGCTCCAAAATTTGGGGTGGATAACCCAACACCAAAAGAAAATATTAACACAAAAAAAATAACGAATAAAAGAAACGGATCACTACCTATCATTTTTAAGGTAGCTATAATACCTCTTTTATATATGATTAATATTGAAAAAATTAATATTATAGTATTTTCTAATCCAGATAATAACATAGCAAATCCTTTTACTTCCCATAAAAATGGCCTGTACAAACATGAAACAATAGCCATAGGTATTTTAGGAACTATACTATTTATTGATGCATCAAAGCTGCCAAGATCAAAATAGTTTTCTCCGTATTGTTCTGCCCTAGTAAGATCTTCTTGTGTTAGTCTAGCCTTTTCTAAAATTGTATCCATCGAAAATTCCTGCATAACTTCCTGACTTATATTAGTTATTATATTTTGTGCAAACCATACAGAAAATGCCAGAATCAAAGGGATAAGTAAAATTTTTAAAAAAGAGGATCTGATATTAACGAATTTAGCATACGAAATCCAAATTAAAGCCCCTGGAATTAAAGCATAAATAATATATGGTTTTATTCTCAATATGAACAAAATGCTAATAATTATAAAAACAAAATTGAGAGGTATTTTGCGCGCTTTCATAATATTGTGCAATGAATAAATAAACCACCCAAGTGCACTAAATGTTATAGAGTCTTTTAATATACCTGATCCCCAAAATAACATCGTTGGCATATATAATAATACTATTGCTAATTTGCCAGTATGTTCTTTATACCTTTCAGAAAATACTAAGAATAATCTCCAGTTACCAGAATATAATATGGCCGAAAATATAATTGAGGTTGGAATGAACCTTTGAAATCCTATAAAAGAAAATGGGGTAATAAGCTTTGTTACTGAAAATGCCCTTGGGTCATTCCAATAGGTAGGCCAATTGGTATCGTAGTTAAATAACATTCTTGTATCCCAGGTTTGGTCACCAAAAAATACTAGAAAAAAATCATATGGTCTTTTAAGAAACATTTCTATTAATATATAAGATCCGCTAAAATAGCTCGTGGTATCCCCACCCCCATAGTAGGTTATATAAAAGACGCAGAATAAAATCACCATACATAACTTAATAAACAAACCCTTTAAAAATAATGATATATAGGATCTTGCTTAGCCTTCGAATAGGAGTTAAAATATCCCCAAATTAATATTAGTACAATGCAAATGGGGGAAAATAAGAAATCTAAAGGGCCCAAAAATTCTATATTACCATGAAGAGTATATGAAAAGAAGAGAATTGACATTTTTTACTAGTCAGCTTATATATATATTTTCAAATTAAAATTCTTGATTTATTATAAAATCATTTTTTAATTGAAGAATTATCTAGGGATATTTTCAATTATATCTTAAAGTCAGATTAAAACATTATTTTTCTTAGAACAAATATAGCACAATTTTAAAAGGTAAGATTTTTAGAATAAGCAGTTGGAAATCTTCAGATGATTTCTATATGAGTGCTGCAATAAATGATAAGATATTGCAACTAGCACTGGGAAAGATAGATAACAATATGGTTATAGCCATAGATCCTGGAGATATAATGAAGCCTTACGCTAAACCAATGGCAAAGCTATGTGGTATTTATAACGGTAGTCAAGGAGATAAAGCAAGGGGTTATCACTTGTGTCAGGTAACAGCAGCAAATCTTAAGCATGATAATATTGTTCCTTTATATTGTGAAGCGTTTTCGTCCTTGGAGCAAGGTTATAAAACTACTACAGAAAAGGTAATAGATATCATTACTAAAACAAAACATTGTAATAAAAGGAACATGGGCTATTGATCGTCAAGAAGATAATGGTAAACTTATTGATTTTTTCGTTTTACGGCAACTGGACTTTGCAACTCGTTTAATACTTAACCGATGGTTACACATAAAAAACAATACAACTGCTCAAGTACAAGCTCAACGGGTTATCCGGCACATTAAGCTGATTCACACCGCAAGTTTTATAAAGGTTGCTGATGGAATAGAAAAAATCATACGCCTACGATTTGGAGCAACTACTGTGGTTCTTGCTGATAATCCTCAGCAGTGGTTTACTTTACTTATTGTAGAAGGGTTTGGAACAGAACCCATGTTGCTCATCACCAACAAAGTGGTGAATCCTTACAATACCAAGTCCTTATGGAACATTCTGGAAATTTATCTTGCCAGATGGAAGTGCAATGAGTGTTACCGTTATATAAAGCAGGCATATAACCTGGAAGATCTCAGGGTAAGAAGCTATGAATCTATTCGAAATATAACTGTTCTGGTACATGCCATAGATTATTTTACAAGCATATATATGAGTTAAAGATTTAACTAAAAATCATGGTACAGAAGATATTCATGATGTCTAAGTGATTCTTCGGGGTACCAGCCTTCTTCAATTATGCGATGGCTGATGGTATTTACGAAATATTTAAAATATCAAAATTAGGTATAGAGTTTAAAATTAACACTGGACCGCCTATTGATAAATACCAGCTCAGATTAAATTTTGATTAATTTTTGAGAAGCTCCATTTAAGGATAGATTATTGTTTTTATTATATTTGACAACAGTAATTAATTTGCATTAAACTTATGGCATCAGTTAATTCACCTATTAGAAAATTCGTTAAACCCATTCTTTACAAATTATTAGGAAATAACATTTATTTATGGTTTCAGTTTTATGGTAAATTGAGGGATATAAATAACAAGTTAGTAGAAGAGAAAGAAATGGAATTATTGCCGGATTTTATTAAAGAGGGTAGTGAAACTCTTGATATTGGAGCTAACTATGCATATTACTCTGTTCGAATGGCTAAGTTAGTTGGCAATACAGGAAAAGTATACGCCTTTGAGCCAATTTATTTTACTTCGAAAATTTTTAAGAAAATAGTTAAATCTTTTGGATTAGGAAATATAATTTTTTTTCAAAAAGGTGCAGGAGATTCTAATGAGAAAATATCTTTTAATGTTCCATTGCAAGATTTTGGAGCTCCTAGTACTAGTATGTCACATTTTGCAAGAAGAAATAATGAACTGGAAGAAAAAGAAAAATTTTATGTTTTTGATAAGCATGAAATACAAGAATGCGATGTAATTCGAATAGATGATTTTTTGTTGCCTAAACTGAAAGATCTTTCGTTTGTGAAGATAGATATAGAGGGTGCTGAATATTATGCATTAAAAGGTATGGTGAAAACTTTGATGTGCTTTAAACCGGTAATTATTGTTGAAATTCAACCATTTTTTTTGAAGGGATTTGGAATTCCTGAAAATGAAATTTTAGATTTAATAGAAAATATTGGGTATAAAATGTTTTTGTATCAACAAGAAATTCGCAAATTAATGCCTTTTACGCCGCCTTTAATTGATAGTAATTATATTTTGATTCCTAGAGATCATCTTTCTAATTATGACCATATATTAGGATAGTTTATTAAGCATTTGAGATGAATTTAAATTCTTACCTTGATATTATTAAGTCCAATTTCGCTTGTTCGGATAGATATGAAGCTCATCGTAAAACTGCTTCCGTGGTGGTCGAAATGGCTAAAGACAAAAGTATTTGGTTTGAAATAGTAAAAAAAAATTTAAGCCAGACGTCTTATTTGCAAAAACAACGTCATCATCCAATAATTGCATTTGAAATAGAAGAAAATGCTGATTTTAGTTTCATAGCTCATTGTTATTTACCCTTACCTAACAGAGAGGCAAATATTTCACATCAGAGCATTCATCATCATGGGAACCTCATATTAACTACTGTTTCATCATACGGTAGCGGTTATGAGAGTATTATATTTAAGAATGATTTTAAAATAGACAAAAATACTGGTAGGACAGAAATGCATATTGATAAAGTTTATAGCAATAAGTCGTATAACCTAGAGTTTATAGACACTTATACTCCTCACATCGTTTTTTTCCCTTCAGCACTTTCAATAACCTATGCTCTGTGGAGCAATAATAAAAAATTGAGTACGGATAAAATAAAAAGGAACCCTATTCTTCAAAAATTTAAAATGCCAATTATTCAAATATTGAAGAAAACTGGCCTTGCATCATTAATAGGTATTAATGTAATGGAATATTTTGACTTCTATCCTCATAATGGAGAAATTCTTGCTTTAAAAGAACGAATATTTGGCTATACACCTGGAACAAATTCCAATTTTATCCAAAATGTTTTGTATATTTTACAACAGACTGGCTTTGAGGATTATGAGTTTATTAATAAACTTAGAATTAAATTCAGTGATGATGAAAATCTCGCAGTAATAAAATGGATTGATCTTTTTCTTCAAAAAAGGCCAATTCAAGATTTGTTTGAAACTCATCATATGGGTATTGACAAAGTAAATATTAATAAAAAGGATGTATTATCGGTTTTCACATAATTAAAATAATATGACAAATGTTTTAGTAACCGGAGGAGCAGGATTTATAGGTGCTCATGTAAGTAGAGAACTTGTAAAAAGTGGTTATAAAGTAACAGTCTTAGATGACCTTAGCGGAGGTTTTAAGGATAATGTGCCTAAGGAAGTAAAATTGATAATAGGGTCAATTGTTGATCATGATCTTATTTCTAGGTTATTCAGCGAACACAAATTCAAGTATGTTTTTCATCTTGCTGCTTATGCGGCAGAAGGCCTTAGTCATTTTATAAAAAGATACAATTATAATAATAATCTAATAGGTTCTGTTAATTTAATAAACGAGAGTATAAAACAAAAGGTTAAATGTTTTGTTTTTACTTCTTCTATTGCAGTTTACGGTAAAGGACCTTTACCTTTAAAAGAAGAGATGATACCTGTGCCAGAAGATCCTTACGGTATTGCCAAACTTGCTGTAGAGCAAGAATTGAGAGTTACTCAGGAGATGTTTGGGATGGATTATATTATATTTAGACCTCATAATGTATACGGAGAATATCAAAATATTGGAGATAGATATAGAAATGTTGTAGGAATATTTATGAATCAATTAATGCAAAACAGACCTCTTACAATATTTGGTAATGGTAATCAATCAAGGGCATTTAGCTATATCGGAGATATTGCACCCTTAATTGTACAATCAATTAACATTCCTCAAGCCTATAATGAGGTATATAATATTGGAGCAGATAAGGATTATTCTGTAAATAATTTAGCACAAGCAGTAATGGATGCCATGAATATAGAAGGTACAATTCGCCATTTACCTATTCGAAATGAAGTAGAACATGCATATTCGGACCATTCTAAATGTAGAAGGATATTTAAAAGCAGTTATTCCACTGACCTAAAAGAGGGCTTACAAAAAATGGCAAGTTGGGTTAAGCAATCTGGTGTAAGAAAAAGTGGAAAGTTCAAAGAAATTGAGATTACAGAAAAGCTTCCACCCATTTGGTTGGAGGATTAAGAAAGAGCCTCTAAATAATTTTGAGTAAAACATCACATTAACAATTTAAAGGGATTACCTTAGTGAATGAGTTCTGCTACCTTTTGGCTGAATTCATTCAATTTCATTTTGTTATTCATAATGCATCAAATTTAGGTTTATTTGATACAGTCAAATGAACACTCCTTGCAAATGATTTTCAGCTCATCAATTTCAGCTCAATATTGGATCGTTTTCTCAATAATAATTTACTCCGATAAAAGGCCTTTAAATTATTGTGGGATCTTTTTTTAAAAAAATTATTTAGACTACTTTAAGATGAAAAAAGTTTTATTTATTGCACCCCATCGACCTAACCGTTGTCCAAGCCAACGTTTCAGGTTTGAGCAATATCTTGATTATTTATTAAGAAATGGTTACTCTTATGATTTTCATTATTTACTAAGTAAAGAAGATGATCATAATTTTTATTCATCATCAAATTACTTTAAAAAGAGCTTAATAGTTATGAAGAGTTTACTTAAAAGAATTAAAGATGTACTTAATTCATCTTCATATGATATTATTTTTGTTCAACGTGAAGCTATAATGCTTGGGATGTCGATTTTTGAATTTCTATTTAGTAACTCCAGAGCCAAATTGATATATGATTTGGATGATTCAATTTGGATATCAGATGTATCACATGCCAACCAAAACTTGAGTTGGCTAAAAAAATCTTCAAAAACTAATAGTATTCTTAAATATTCTGACATGGTCTTCGCAGGTAATAAATTTCTAGCCGATTACTCTTCAAAGTACAATAATAATGTTAAGATCGTCCCCACTACAATAGATACAAATCTCTATATTAAGATGAATTCTTACAAAGCTAACTCAAAAGTTTGCATAGGTTGGAGTGGTAGTATTACTACCATCCGACATTTTGAATGGGCTGTGCCTATTCTGATGAAAATAAAAAATAAGTATATGGATAACGTTTATTTTAAGGTAATTGGTGATGCAAGTTATGCGAATTATCAACTAGATGTTGTTGGTATACCTTGGCAAATGGAAAATGAAATTAACGAGCTTTCAGAGATAGATATAGGAATTATGCCTTTACCTGACGATGATTGGAGTAAAGGAAAATGTGGCCTGAAAGGCCTTCAATACATGGCACTAGAAATCCCAACTTTAATGTCACCTGTTGGTGTCAATACTGAAATTATAAATGACGGGGTTAATGGGTTTTTACCTGAAAGTGAACTAGATTGGATTGAGAAAATATCATTGTTAGTTGAAAATCAGCAACTTAGAAAAGTTTTGGGAAAGAATGGCAGAAAAACGGTAATAGAAAAGTATTCAGTTAATGTGTGGGGGGAAATGTATTTACATTATTTTAATGAATTAATCTGTAGCTAATTTATCAATAAATAAGAATAAATAATATTTATTAGTTTTAAAGAGTATCCAAAGCTTTTAAAGTGAATAGATGAAAAAGCCCAAGATTCTGCATACTATGACATGGCTAGCAAAAGGTGGTGGAGTAGATAACAACGTATATTTAAATATTAAAGGTTTATCAGATGAATTTGAATTTCATTTGGCTGTAGGTTATGATATTCAATATAACGAATTTGAGCACCTTCCAGGGCTTAAAATACATATTTGTAAAACTATGGGAAGAGCCATTAACTTAAAAGGCGATTTAATGGCTTTGATTTATTTCATAAAGTTAATTAAAAGGGAACACTATGATATTGTTCATACTCATGAAGCGAAAGCAAGTATCATTTCCAGAATAGCTGCGTTTATTTGTGGAGTAAAATGTATTTATGGGCTACACGGTGTCACTTTTAATGATCCTCTAAGTGCAATAAGAAGAAACTTTTATATACTTCTAGAGCGATTAACAATTTGGATGAATTGTTATATAACCAGTACAGGACAAGAAAGTGTGGACCATTATCATGACAATAATATTGGCAATAATATAAGATTTAGAGTAATTCATAGCGGAATTGATCTTGAAGATTTTTATAGTTCTGCAATTACTTCTCCAGAGGATAAAGTTGAATTAAGGAGTGGTTTGGGAATAGGAACTGAAGATATAGTTATTTCAAATATTGGGAGATTTTCATATTCTAAAGCTCAAAGGTATACTATTGAAGCATTTTCAATAATTAATAATCAATACCCTAAAACTAAGCTACTATTGATTGGGGAGGGGGAATTAAAAGAGGAATGTATTAATTTGGTACAGAAATTTAATTTAGATAACAGTGTTATTTTTTATGGATTTAGTAGCGAAATTTCCAGGGTGTTATCTATAACCGACATATTTGCTTTCACATCTTTAAGGGAAGGGCTTCCAAGAGCAGTTGTCGAAGCCTCATTAATGAAAATACCAACTGTTGCTTTTGATGTTGAAGGAGTTAAAGAGGTTTTAGACAATGATAAAAGTGGGTATATCGTACCGCAATTTGATATTGACCAGTTTGTGGATAAGTTAAAAATATTAATTCGTGATTTAGATAAAAGGAAATTATTTGGAGAACTTGCATTTGATAGTGTATCAGATAAATGGGATTCTGTGAAAATGATAAACAGCCATAGAGAAGTATATAATATGATTCTAAATCAAAATTAAGCGAGTAATGGTAAATGCGTTCACCGTAGATTTGGAAGATTGGTATCATGGGGTTGGAATACCAATATCAGAATGGGATAAATACGAAAAGAGAATAAGAATAGGTTCAGATAAACTACTTGAAATATTGGCTCAAAAAAAAGTCAAAGCTACTTTTTTTGTTCTTGGTAAAGTAATAGAGGAACACCCCAAATTAATTGAGGATATTATTCATGAAGGGCATGAAATAGGTTGTCATGGCTATACACATATGGAGCTATTTAATATTAATAAGGATTTGTTTCTTGAAGAAATCATAAAGTGCAAACACCTTATTGATGAATTTGGAGTGGCTTTTGAGGGATATAGAGCTCCTTATTTTTCAATTGATAATCGTTCCTTATGGGCATTAAAAGTATTATTTGAAAATGGATTTACTTACGATGCAAGTATTTTCCCTGGAGATAGTAAAAGAACAGGTATAAAGGGATACAAAAAAAGTATTCATTTATTGGAAAATGGATTGTGGGAAGTTCCCGTGACAACCTTCCCAGTTCTAAATTTTGATTTTGGTACAGGTGGAGCATATTTTAGAATTATACCATTTAGTAATTTTGCTAAAGCGATGTATCGTCAAAATAATCAGTCAAATCCTTTTGTTTTTTATATCCATCCATGGGAACTAGATGAGAAACACCCATATTTAAGTTTTCTTTCATTAAGGCGGCGTATTCCTCATTATTGGAACCTGGATAAAACATTAGGCAAGCTAAATTTATTATTAGATAACTTTCAATTTGCTCCGGTAAACACATTAATAAAAATTAGAGAAAAAGATGGAGAACAATAGTGCCGATAATACAACCAAAGAAGTAAAGACTTTTTTTGATGGTTATGCTGCATCATTTGATAGCATATATGGCCATACAAGCAAGCGTAGTTTATTTGATAAGCTAATGGATAAACTATTCAGGCAAGTAATGATAAAACGCTTTGAAGAAGTTTTGGCAAATACAAAGTCCGAGCAAATTCAAACTATTTTAGATATT